>NZ_JBBNAM010000185.1:0-13764 GCF_037994425.1 Phyllobacterium sp. | reverse complement strand
CCGTACTTCCGTTCGTCCTAGGAGCAGTTGAAATCAATTTGAGAGGAAGGATATATGCCAGCCAACCAGAAAATCACGCCATGCCTTTGGTTTGACGGAAACGCAGAAGACGCGATTGAATTTTATTTGTCGATTTTCAAGGATTCGAAAGTCCTGCAGATTACCCACTGGGGCAAGAGCGTCCCCGAAAAGGAAGGGTCCGTACTCGTCGTCAAATTCCAGTTGGCCGGGGAGGAATATGTCGCTTTGAATGGTGGGCCGCAATTCAAGTTCAACGAAGCAATCTCTCTCATCGTTGATTGCGGCAGCCAGGAAGAGGTCGATTACTACTGGAATAAACTGACGGCGGATGGCGGCGAACCTGGACCTTGCGGTTGGCTGAAGGACAAATTCGGCCTGTCTTGGCAGATCACGCCATCGGTGCTCATGGAAATGATTCAGGACGAGGATGTGGAAAAATCCACCCGTGTCATGAACGCGATGATGGAAATGGGCAAAATAGAGATTGCCCCGTTGCAACGCGCCTATGACGGCAATTAGCGCTGAACAATCACGCAGGGATCGGGACGCTAGAATTTCGGTTCGAACGTCTTCAGGAATTCGTCGACTGACTGTTTGTTGATCGTGCCTGATCCCGGTGACGGGGCGGTTGGCGCACCGCCCTGCCCCTGTTGGCCCGTGGGCGGTGTCAGCCCCTGTTCGAGCGCTTTCTGGGCCGCAGCTTCCTCGGCGGCGCGCTTTTCGGCGGCTGCCCGCTCTTCGGCAGCGCGTTTCTCTGCCGCTGCGCGCTCTGCCGCTTCCCTTGCCTCCTGCTCGGCTTTCAGCCGCGCCTCTTCCGCGAGACGTTGCCGTTCGTCAGCCCGCGCCTGATAGAGTTGGGCCTCTCGGCGCAAGCGCTGCTTTTCGACGAGGACCGCCTGCATTGCTTCAACTCGCTGCTGCTCGCGTTCGAGCGCGCGCTGGGTCAGGAACTGCTCCAGTGGCTGCTGGTTCAGTGTGACCTTCGGCGCGGCCCACGGACCATAGAGGCTGAACTCGACGATCGGATCAGCGCCGGCTACCGTCGATTTTCCAGGATCGAAAGCGAAACGCCCCTGTGATGCAACAGTGAGGTCCGGAAAGTTGACGCGAAGATCAGCAGCCAGAGTTGCCCCTTCGCTCGCCAGCTGGAATGTCGATGTGCGCGCCATGCCGCCGGCGATCGTGAAGGCAAATTCAGCGGCGCCCGCCTTGAACTCACCCGTGTTCAAATACCTTGCGATCGAGGCGTCGATTGTTGCCGACGTAACCGGTCCATCGGCCGCATCCGTATCCGCCAGGATCGGCTTCAATGCTGCGGGGTTGAGCGCATTGATTGCAAGGTCGACGACCGAAACCACGCCTGATCCGGCCACCGATTGCATCATCTCGGCGATTGAGGTGCCCGTTGCATTGACCGAAGCGGAGATTCGCGTTTTGCCGCGCAGCGGCACGAGCGGTATTATGTCCTCGTCAGGCTTATAAAGGGTGTCGAGCGCGGTTCCATCCAGCGTAAACTGTCCCGTCGCAAGTCCCGTGCCGCTGGTATTGCGCAGTTCGAACATGCCGGTGAAGTGGCCGCCAAGAATATCGCCGTTTGCATCGTCGAAGCGCAGCGATCCATCCTTCAGCGCTGCGCTCGTCTGAAATTTCCCGATCATCCCGAGAAAACCGGCATCCGCCTCATTGGCATTGAGCTTGAGCTTGAAATTGAGTGGAAACAGGGGTGCGCCGGAAAACGTGGTGACGGGCCAAGGCTCGCGGACCTCTCCCTGGAGGGCACCCGTTCCGAGCATGAAGTCGGCAAGCGCGGCCAGATCGAGGTGCGCAATACTCACGTCGCCCTGAATATCGGGGGTCTGGTTTGCAATCTCGAGCCCGAGCCTTCCGCCAATTTTGGTACCGCTCACCTGGCCCGCAAGATCGGGCAGGACGAGCTTGCCCTTGGCAAGTTGAAAGCTGCTGGCCAGGTCAACAGGCATGCCGTCGCCGAAGCCAGGAAGCGTATAGCCCGCGGTTGCGATATAAGGTTCAAGGTCCGCCGCCTTGATCGAAGCCCTTCCTTCACCGCTCAGGAAATCGCCGACATCCCGAAAGACTCCATCGACCAGCGCTTGCCCGTCGGATGATTTTAGCGACAGCTGTGTTTGCAGCCCGTCCTTCTCATTGCCCTTCAAGGCAAGGTCGGCTTCGAGACCGCCCGCAAGCCCAAGCGGCAGGGCGGGAAGGCCGATGAGCGCCATCAATGCTTCGGCCTGCTCGCTGCGCGCGTCCATCGTGAGTTCCAGCGTCCGCACCCCTTCGGTGTTCTTCGAGGTCGTCCCGGAAAGCGTGACATCCATCCCGCCAGTCTTTCCGGCTGCACTCAGGGAGAATTCGTTGGCCCCGCCCTTTCCCTGCAAGCTATTGGCGAGAACATTGAGCTGGGTTTCCTCGAAAAGGCCGGGATAGTTGGCAGCATGCTGGCTGAGCGACCGGATGAAGGGAAAATCAGGGAACTTCTGTGCCACAGCCTTGATAAAGGGAGCGAGATTATCGGAAAGCACCGTCGAATCGATCGAGCCCGATGGCTCCGCCTTGAAAGGCTCCAGCTTACCGGTCGCCGTGATGGTCGCGCCGGCGATATTGCCGATTGTCAGGCGATCGATATCGAAAACGCCATCACGCAAACGGAACGAGGTGTCGAGCGTTTCTGCTACGAGCCCGCCATGGGTTACGGGCCCGGCTTTCAGATGCACGTCGAGATCCTGCCCGCGCAATTGCGGCGAACCATCGGCGGATGGGCTGCCGTTGTTGCCGAAGATCGCCGCGAATGCTTCGAGTGCATCCGCGTCAAGCGCGCCGCCCTCGAGCACCAACTGCGTCAGCGGCAGCGACTCGCCCTTGCCACTGCGCAGCAGCGAACCCTTGAGTGAGGCACCGCCGAGAGCGACCTCCAGATTGTCGATCTTCTGCAAATCGTCGCGCAGGCTGACATCGCCGGAAAAACCTGCACCAGGCAAGCGACGGATGGCCTCGTCGACCGAATTGGTCAGCCAGGCCGCGAGCCCCGACGGTTGGCGTGAAGCCACCAGTAGCCTGCCGTCGAAGCCGAAATCACCGCCAACCGTCAAGGTGCCTTTCGCCTCGAATTGCGTACGCCCAGGCAGTTCGGCCCGCAACTGGTTGATCGTCCAGCCATTACCGGATGGCGCCGCATCGATGGTGACCGAGCGGATCGTCGTATCGCCTGCGACGATAGCTGGAAGCTTGAGATCGATGGTGCCCGGCACGGTCGGGATCGGCAATTGGTCCATGAGCCGGCGGAACACAGCCATGCGCTCGGCTGCGGTTGTTGGCGTCGGCGTGGCGCCTTTTGTCGGTTCCGCTTGCTCGGCAAACGTGACTTGCTGCCCGTCGGCCTTTACCTCGAAGTGCGGATTGTTGCCATAATCGAACAAGGCATTGCCATTGACCACGTAGGGATCATCCACCGGCCCCTGCTCCATGCGAAACTCGGGTATCGTAACCTTGCCGTGGTCGGCCTCGAAGCGCCCGGTGACCCGCAGGCTCGACAGCAGCGGCTTCTCTTTCTGGGGCGCCGACCTGGAGCCGGCGACAGCGGCAACTTCATCAGCCGAGCGGATGGCAATGCTGCCCGCATATTTGAGGCCGCTATCCCGCAGTGTCACCTGACCATCGGTTTCGAACGAGGCCGGAACGCCGTCCGGAGTGACGCGTGTGCGCAGGTTCATCGTGCTATCGGGTTTCACCGCACCGGTGGATGCGGTGACAGCCATCTTCTTGCCATTGAAGAAGAGCGTCCCATCGAAGCTCCAAGGCCCCGACAGATCGTTCGCCGCGAGCGTCGCATCGAGACTGGTGATTGTGCGCGTCGTTCCCGTTGACGCATCGCGTATAACAACCGATCCGTCTGTGATGCGCATGTCTTCAAGCCGGACCTGTGCCGAATGAAACGGCGTGCGGGGGCGGATGGCCCAGTCGAACGCCCCGTCCTTGTCGATCCGTACCGTGGCGCGCGGCTTCTCGACGTGCATGTCGAAGATCAGGATTTCGCCGCGCATGAAGGGGGCAAGCTCCGCATCCATCGAAAACTTGTCGATCGTCATGACTGGCTCTGACTTGGGATCGCCGACCCTCACATCCGAAAACGTCACTGACGGAAACGGCAGTAGGCGCGCGCTCGCGCTGCCCGCAACGGTCACGGGCCTGCCAAGCAGCGCAGAGGCCTCCCGTTCGAAGGACGAACGATAACCGGCCCAGTCGACAAAATAAGGCACCACCAGTGCCGCCGTCAGCACCAGGACGAGTAGACCACCAAGGAAAACAAACAGGCGTGCCAGGTTCTTGCTCCGATCAATATGTCTTGGCCGCTGCGACAGTCGATTGCCGGCGGAGGCGTGGCAAGCGTCCAGCCTGCATCCGATCCTCAGAAAATGGTTCAGCGCCCCGAATCAACTTGCGAGCTCAAAGTCGTAAGATCTTGCCGGGATTCATGATATTGCCGGGATCGATGGCTCTCTTGATTGTTGCCATCACATCCACTGCGCCGCCAAGTTCCGCCCTGAGGAACTTGATTTTGCCCTGCCCTATGCCGTGCTCGCCGGTACAGGTCCCGTCCATCGCAATGGCCCGGAGATTGAGACGTTCGACAAAGGCTTCCACCTTTTGAATCTCGTTGGGGTCTTTTTCATCAAAGAGCACGAGCACGTGGAAGTTGCCGTCTCCGGCATGACCGACGATCGGCGCAATCAGACCGCTCGTCTCGATGTCCCTCTCCGTCTCGACAATACACTCCGCCAGCCGGGAGATCGGCACGCAAACATCCGTCGACAACGACTGTTTTCCGGGCGCGAGCGTCATGCACGCAAAATAGGAATTGTGACGTGCCGACCAGAGTTTCTCGCGCTCTTCGGAATTGGCGGTCCACCTGAATTCTCCGCCGCCATTGGCCGCGGCGATTTCACCGAAAAGCTCGGCCTGTTCCGCAACGCTGGTCTCACTGCCGTGGAATTCGAGGAAGAGATAGGGGGCAGGCTCGTAGTCGAGCTTCGAATAGGAGATCATCGCCTGCATTTCGAGCTGGTTGACCAGTTCGATGCGCGCGACAGGAATTCCCATCTGAATGGTTTCAATAACCGTATTGCAGGCGCTCGCCAGATCAGGGAAAGCACAGATTCCGCCGGATATTGCCTGCGGAATACCATAAAGCTTGAGCGTGAGCTCGACGATGATGCCGAGGGTACCTTCGGAACCGACGAGCAGTCGGGTGAGGTCATAACCCGCAGACGTCTTCTTGACCCGCTTCGACGTGGTGATGAGACGGCCATCCGGCATTACTGCCTTGAGTGCGAGAACGTTTTCGCGCATCGTGCCGTAGCGTACGGCATTCGTTCCCGAGGCACGGGTCGCCGCCATGCCCCCAAGGCTCGCATTGGCGCCAGGATCGATTGGAAAGAACAGACCGGTGTCACGCAGATATTCGTTGAGTTCCTTGCGGGTAACACCGGGCTCGACAACGACATTCAGGTCTTCGCTATAGACCTTGAGGATGCGGTTCATGCGCGCGAGGTCTATCGATATCCCGCCGGCGGGCGCATTCACATGTCCTTCGAGCGACGTGCCCGTTCCGAATGGGATGACGGGAACCTGCCATTCACCGCAAAGGCGCACGACCTCCTGTACGTCCTCGACCGATTCAGCAAAGACCACCAGATCAGGGGCCTGGTTCGGAACATAGCTCGTCGTATGGGCATGTTGCTCGCGGATGGATTTACCTGTCTGCGCATTATCTCCAAAACGCTTTTTGAGAATTGATACGACCGTTGCGATTCCATTTTCGTTGCGCAGCAATGCCTCTGCGTCTGCCAGTGCCATTTCAGTCTCCACCCTTCCACACATCTCTCCAGGCCGAAACTGCCACGAGGATACGATGCGCGTTCGCACAATTTAACCGCCACTCGCGTTCCGAAACGACGACCGGCGTAACAATCGAGGATTCGTCGATTATGAAGGCATTTTCAGGGAATGCACGTGACTTGTCCAGTTGTAACTCGGTGTGAAAGCCACTGGTACAACGCGTCGCAACGACACGTGTCAGGCGCCCTCCTCGTCATCATCGTCTGGATGCCAGTCGGTAACGGCAACGAAGCGTTCCTGCTGGCCTGTCTTCTCGAATACGCTGCCGACGGGGGCGTCGAGCAGCGGGATGATGCTCGGATCGTAATTGGCGATGGTATTGACGTCGAAGATGCCACTGTTCTCCGGATCTTCCATGTAGTCATCGCTTTCGAAGCCGGAAAGGAAGCGCCAGCCGCTATCGAACTCGTTGTCCGGATCTTCGCGGTACATGAAACGGACCGGAAAGCCATCAATGGTAATCGTGTCCGTGGCAATGCAGCCACCATAGTTGCGAATCAATGGCCGTATCTGGTCTTCACTGAGTCGATAGCTCTTTTCCATGCCCAATTTTAATTGATCGTCATGGATTTGGCTAGTTTGCGAAAACGCTCGGCAAATTTGTCCTTCTCGCTATCGCGGACGATCAAGATGGCGCGAACATATCGGCTGGCCTCGAAGCGGGCGATTTGGGCAACGTAAAGGGGATCGCCGCTTGCCGCATCCTTGGCGCTACCGTCGATCTCTACCCATTCTGCGCCATCGGCTTCGGAGCTTGTTTCATTATCCGACCGCACATCCTTTATCCCGGTCAGCGAAGCGAAAGCTTGCTTCGCGAAATCCATACGTGCGGCGGGTTCCGGGGCCGTAGTGAGATTTGAGGCAATGATCACCATTGGCTGTGTCGAGTTCGTTGCTATATCGTTTGCGCCATCCGTAAGAAGAAAGGTTGCGCCTGCGATCACGCGGACAGGACGAAATCCCGCCGTGTCTGAGAGCTTGAAGGGCAGAGCCGCTATCTGTTCATCGAGGCTCGGCGGTGCTCGAACAACAATGGTACGCAACGCCTGGTCGACGTCGGCATCAGACAGGCCTCCAGGAACCCCTTCCGGAATTTGTACGGTGACCATGGCCGTCGTTGATTGAGCCCCGATGAGCACGATCCATTTGCGGTATTTTATTCCGGACGCCATCTGGCTGCCGCGCGTGAGCTTGGAAACGACAGCGCCCTGAACCGGCCAGTTCTCGGGCGGGCCGGCTGTCTCGATTCCGGTCTCGCGCAAGCCCTCCGGATTGAATTTCGCCGCCAGTGCCGCATAGGCATCGACCGGCATTTCCGTAACGACGACCGACGTTCCCTTCGCCGCATCTTCAAAGCCGCTGAAATTGGTGGAGAGCACGAGCCCCGGCGGGGGAACAAGTCCAATGCTCGAACCGCCAGGGAAAACCACGCCCTCGGCATGACTTGCCTGCATGCTGGCGAGCAGCAGAAACATAAAACCTAAGGCAATGGTGACCAATCGCATTTGAGGTTCCTTGCATCGACGTCGTCCAGAAGTAATGCCCCTCGACGGTTCCCGCAAGCTGTTGGTCCCGTTCGCTGTTTCGCGACGATCTTCGTCTAGCTCAAGTTCTTCTTGAAGAAGGCGATCGTTCTGCCCCAGGCAAGGTCGGCCGCCTTCTTGTCATAGCGGGCCTCCGAGGTATCATTGTTGAAGGCATGGTTCGCACCGTCATAGATGAATACCTCGAAGGTTTTCCCGTTCGCCTCAAGTGCCTTCTTGTAAGCGTCGATTCCGGCATTGATGCGGGTATCGAGGCCGGCATATTGAAGGAGGAGCGGCGCCTTGATCTTCGGCACGTCCTCGGCTTTTGGCTGGCGGCCATAGTAAGCCACTCCTGCTCCAAGGTCAGGAGCATTCACCGCAAGGTCATTGACGAGCCCGCCTCCCCAACAGAAACCAACCACGCCCACCTTGCCGTTGGTGGCCTTGTCGTTCTTCAGGTATTCGATTGTTGCGACGCCTTCGGCAATCGCGGTGCTGGCATCAAGCGCGCCGATCATTTCGCGGGCCTTTTCCTCATCCCCGGGTGTGCCGCCCGAAATGGATAAGAGATCGGGCGCAAGTGCGACAAAGCCTTCGAGCGCAACCCGCCGTGCAACATCGCGGATATGATCGTTCAAGCCCCGGTTCTCATGAATGATGATGACCCCGGGCAGCTTGCCTGACGCGTCAGCGGGGCTCGCCCTATAGCCTTTGATATCACCTTTCGCTCCGGGAAAGACGACATCTTTCGTGCGCAGACGCTTGTCGTCAGCGGCAATGATGGCGGCCCTCGCGGAATTTGCCGCCAGCATCGGTGCGATGATGGCGGCAGCAGCGCCGGAGCCGGCAAGCTTGGTCAATTTGTCCATGAATGAGCGGCGATCGAGCGTCAGATGCGTATACTCGTCGTAAGCATCGACCATGGCCTGCGTGATTTTCGGAGTAGCCTTAGGTTCGTTCATGACAGCCTCACCCTTGATCGGGGGCGAGGCGCCGACCATTCGCATCACCCTTCAAGCGGTGCGAAAGGATGCCGGTTGAAAGGGCAACGCCAAGCCCGGTTATCAATGCTGCTGCAATCTCCCAGACACCGACCGGTTCGTCAAGGAAGACGGCGCCGCCCACTGCTGCGAGAACAGGGGTCAGGGCGCTGAAGGCTGCAGCCTGGCTGCCGCCGAGCGAGCGCACGGCAATACCATAGGCCAGCATGGCTGCGAGACCCGACAGAATGCCCTGACTCAGGAATTGCAAGCCAATCTCCGGCAGAGGAACGCTGAGGATCGTCGTGCCGAACACAAGGGCAAGCCCAAGATGAATGATGAACGACCAGATTGCGATCAGCGCACCGCCTTCAACGGCAGAGAGACCCGAGCGCTTGAACGCATGGGTATACCCGGCCCACAGAACGGCACCGAGTGGCAGAAGGACAAAGCTGATCCATGATATCGCATGGCTGCCGAGCGCGATGGCGAGCAGGATGGCAAGACCGGCCGCGATCGCAGCAAGGCCAAGCCAGCGGCTCAGATCCAGCCGCTCACCGAACAGGACAACGCCGATCAGTGCGGCTGCAAGCGGCATCGATCCGCCGAGCAGCACGCCGACTGCGGAGGCAGGCGTCGAATGAATGGCGAAGGTGGTGATCTGGAAGAAGACGGCACCTGCCCCGCAGGCCATGATGGCGAGTAGCTTAAGCGGAACACCGCGTGGAATGAGCCCCGTCCTCAGCCAGACGGGAGCGAGAACGAGGGCGGGAACGCCATAGCGGATCAAGCCAAGATCAATGGTGCCGAGATGGGTTCCACTGCTGTGTCGGGTGGCGACGATCCATGTTGCCCAGATAAGAATTGTAACAAGCGCACCGGCATAACCGGCGGTAAGCGAATTCGATGTCTTCAATTCGGGGGCAAGAGCAACCATTGGAGTGTCCTTTCAATCCGTCCGAAACCGCGTTCGGTCGAGAGAACAATATTCCAAATGACGCGAGCATGTCCTTGCAAGTTAATGCCATTCAAACTACCATGACAGCAACTTTAGGTAAGACTTATGTCGATAATTGGTGGTTTATGCCAAATCTAGATAATTTCGATATCGGCATTCTCGAGGCTCTCCAGAAGGACGCTCGTGCGACAAACGTCGAGATTGCCGAGAAGGTAAACCTCTCGCCATCCCCTTGCCTGCGACGGATCCGCAACCTTGAAAAGTCAGGCGTCATTCGTGGCTACCGAGCCGATATCGACCGCAAGGCTGTCGGGCTCGGATTAACGGTATTTGTGGAGATAAAGGTGGGCCAGCACAGCCGCGAAAATTCGGAAGCGCAGCAAGCCGCCCTTCTGGCAATGCCGGAAGTGACAGCCGCTTTCCTTATCTCAGGGACAGCGGATTTCTTGGCCGAAGTGGTTGTCGAGGACCTCAGCGCCTATGAACGGTTCCTCACGGAAAAACTCCTCGTTCTGCCGGGCGTCGCTGACATACGCTCCAATTTCGCCATCCGCACCGTGAAAACCGGCACGCCGCTGAAATTGCCGCATCGTTGATGGCGGCGCGTACCCCCGCCATCATGGTCCGTCATGATCTTACTTCGGTAGCGTATAGGCGATGACGTAATCGCCGGGCTTTGTTCCGACCGACCCGTGACCGCCCGCAACCATGACGACATATTGCTTGCCGTCAGCGAGCGCATAGGTCATCGGCGTCGACTGGCCGCCGGCAGGCAACCGGGCCTCCCACAACTGCTTGCCGTCGGTGAGGTCGTAAGCCCGCAGATAGTTGTCAACGGCCGCGCCAAGGAAGGCAACACCGCCGGCCGTAATCATCGGGCCGCCGATGCCCGGCACCCCGACCTTGAACGGCAGAGGAAGCGGTGAGGAATCACGGACGGTGCCGTTGCGCCGCTTATAGGCGATCTTGCCGGTGCGCAAATCCGCTCCGGCGACATAGCCCCAGGGTGGCGCCTGGCATGGCAGACCAAGCGGTGAGACAAACGGGCCCATGTAAACGGCATAGGGCGCACCCTCATTGCGATTGAGGCCCTGTTCACTGCCTTTCGTGTTGGCGCCGGGCGGCGGGACGTCGGCACGTGGCACAAGCCTCGACGTGAAGGCGAGATAGGTCGGCATGCCGAACATGACCTGCCGCGCCGGGTCGACCGCAACGCTGCCCCAGTTGAACACCCCGAAATTGCCGGGATAGATCAGCGATCCCTGCAGGGAGGGCGGCGTGTAGCGCCCATCATAGCGCAGCCGGTGAAACTCGATGCGGCAGGCGAGCTGGTCAAACATCGAAACGCCCCACATGCTCTTGCCCGTCAGCGGCTCCGGCATGAACGTAAGGTCCGAAACAGGCTGGGTGGGTGCGCTGAAATCGCCCTCGATGGCACCTGACGGAGCCGGCACTTCGTTTATCGGTACGATTGGTTCGCCGGTGCGCCGGTTCAGAACATAGATGTCGCCCTGCTTGGTCGGGCCAACCAGCGCCGGCACGGATCCCGTCGCCGTGTTGATGTCGACGAGTACCGGCTGAGCAGGTATGTCCATATCCCAAAGGTCGTGGTGCACGGTCTGGCGCACCCAGCGCATCTGTCCCGAGTTGAGGTCGAGTGCAACGATCGACGAGGAAAATTTCTCGACGTTCTCGCTACGCCCTGCCCCCAGTTGGTCGGGCGTCTGGTTGCCTAGCGGCACATAGAGGAGGCCGAGCTTCTCGTCGGCACTCGATACCGACCAGCTGTTCGGAGAATTGTGCGTGTATGTCTGTCCTTCCGGCAACGGCGTCGTCACGTCCGGGTTGCCCGAATCCCAATTCCAGATCAGGGCGCCCGTATTGATATCGAAAGCCCGGATGACGCCCGACTGTTCGTGGATCGAATAATTGTCATTAACGGCGCCGCCAACGATGATCTTGCCTGCGGCAATGACCGGTGGTGACGTTGAATAGTAGTATCCCGCCGGATTATACGGCATGCCCTTTTCGAGATGGACGGTGCCCTTGTCGCCGAAGGACGGGCAAACCTGACCGTTCGCAGCGTCGAGCGCAATGAGACGGGCGTCGGACGTCGGCAAATAGATCCGTTCGGCGCAAGGCTGCCCAGCCGTCAGATTGGGATCGGCATAATAGGAAACGCCACGGCAGGTCTGATGCTGCCGGTCGGGGTTGAGACCGACATTTGGGTCGAACTTCCACTTCTCCGTTCCGGTCTCCGCATCGAGTGCGATCGCCCAATTATGGGGAGTGCAGAGATAGAGCGTGTTGAGCACCTTGAGCGGCGTGACCTGATATGTCGTTTCCCCGACATCCTCGGGCAGCTTCACGTCGCCGGTCTGATATTGCCAGGCCAGCTCAAGGTTCCCGACGTTCTCGGTGGTAATCTGCTTAAGCGGGGAGTAGCGCTGACCATAAGGCGTGCGACCATACTGGTGCCATTCACTGTCCGGCACGTTGCCGCCAAGGTCGGGCGTCGCAACGATAACTTCCTTGCTAAGCTCACCTTTAATCTCGAACGGATCGCTGGTCATCGAATAACCGGCAACACCGAGACCGGCAATCGTGGCTACAACCAGAGGTAGTGCCGGAAACCAGTCGGAAGGCGACGTGCCCACTTCTTCATTCAACTCGCGCCGGACCCATGGCGTCAGCAACCAGAGCGCGAAAAGCATGATCGCGCCGCCGCGCGGAGCAAGCTGCCACCAGTCGAACCCGATTTCCCAGATTGCCCAGGCTAGAGTGCCGACGACCAAAACGGCAAATATGTTCAGAGCTGAATTACGCTTGCGAAAGAGCTGGATAGAGGTGGCAAGAAAGGCGATGGCAGCGATGATGTAGTACCAGCTGCCACCGAGGATTGCGAGCCATACACCACCGACGCCAAGCGCTGCAGCAATGATGAAGAAAACGAGCGCCGTCAAAGTGATTGCCAAGGGTCGGGGTCCTTTCCAAGCTCAATCAGGTTCGGAGGCTCTGGCGTGCGGCTGCGAATGCGCCGGCGGTTGCCCGAGTCTGCTCTAAGCAAAATGGGTAAGCCTTTAATTTGGTTGAAGCAACAGCATCGATGCCACAATTCAACCGGAAGTTTTCAACTTGAAAAACCACACCCAACACGTCCGTTCTCTTTTTGTATCGCTTTTATCTGGTTTTTCGATCCCGAATCATTACATTGGGATGAAATGGCCGGATTGCCTGACGATATTCCCTTCTTTGATGAACCTGATGTGCCACGCCGGCCTTCGGGGATAGCTGCACGCGCCATGCAAGCGCGTGGAGCGCCGCCTTATCTCAATGGACTGAATCCCGAGCAGCGCCTGGCGGTCGAGACAACAGAGGGCCCGGTGCTCGTCCTTGCCGGCGCTGGTACCGGCAAAACGCGCGTTCTCACCTCGCGCATTGCGCATATCCTGTCACTTGGCAAAGCCTATCCAAGCCAGATCCTCGCCGTGACCTTTACCAACAAGGCGGCGCGCGAGATGAAGGAACGCATCGGTGTGCTGGTCGGCGGCGCCGTCGAAGGCATGCCCTGGCTCGGCACCTTTCACTCGATCGGCGTCAAGCTGTTGCGGCGCCACGCGGAACTGGTCGGCCTTAAATCCGATTTCACCATCCTCGATACGGACGACGTCGTCCGTCTGATCAAGCAGATCATTCAGGCAGAAGGGATTGACGACAAGCGCTGGCCGGCGAAGCAGTTCGCGCTGATGATCGACACCTGGAAAAACAAGGGCCTCGGTCCTGCCGAGATACCGGAAGGCGATGCACGGGCATTCGCCAATGGCAAAGGACGCGAGCTCTATACAGCCTATCAGAACCGGCTGAAGACGCTCAATGCCTGTGATTTCGGCGATCTGCTTTGTCATCCGATCCGCATGTTTCGCGCCAATCCGGACGTACTTAAGGAATATCACGCGAAGTTCCGCTATATCCTCGTCGACGAGTATCAAGATACCAATACCGCGCAATATATGTGGCTGCGGCTGATTTCGCAGGGCTCCAAGAACGTGTGCTGCGTCGGCGACGACGACCAGTCGATCTACGGCTGGCGCGGCGCGGAGGTGGACAATATCTTGCGCTTCGAGAAGGATTTTCCTGGCGCCAAGGTCATAAGGCTCGAGCGCAACTATCGCTCGACGGCGCACATTCTCGGCGCCGCCTCATACCTGATTTCGCACAATGAAGGTCGGCTCGGTAAGACATTGTTTACCGATGCGGCAAATCCCGAAGACGCCAAGGTCAATGTCCACGCCGCATGGGATTCCGAAGAGGAAGCGCGCGCCGTCGGCGAGGAAATCGAGCAGGCGCAGCGTCGGGGCCACAA
>NZ_JBBNAM010000184.1:0-4984 GCF_037994425.1 Phyllobacterium sp. | reverse complement strand
GCCTGTTTGCCGTGCAGCGCCGCGTCCGAGACCATCGACCCGGCCACCGAAATGTGGTGCGCGGCGATGTCGGCATGTTGCGCCAACATTGTTAGAATTGACATGTTCCCTCTCCTCCTTGCCGACCGCGGTAAGCGGCCGTCCCTATGCGTTGACTGCCCTAATTCCCGATAGGCCAGGCTTCGGCGGGTCCGCCCTCGCCCGGTCTATTTGTTCAATTGCCCGCTCTGCCGCCTTGGCCAGAGCCGGATCACCCAAGCCAGACACCACCGGGTCTGTACGCAGCGCACTGAGCGAGATCCCCTCGAACTCTTCGCGCCGCTTGAACTTCGCAAAAACCGACCGCCCGCTCATGACGAGAAACCGCTGGATCGTCAGGTCGCGTGTTGCAACGATGAGGACGATCACGCCCTTGCCGAGGCGGCCACGGACATTGCCGGCGCCAACAAAGCCATCATTGTATTTGGAGGTGATACCCTTCATCACATCGGTGTAGTGACGCATCTGGTACCAGACGCCCAGCGACTGCAGCGCCCACAAGAATCCGAGGGCAAGCAATCCCCATTGCCACATTGCCATGTCATAAACCTCCCATCGCCCGATCGCCAACATATGTCATGATCGAACGAAAAAATATAGAACATTTGTTTTTCGTAATGTCAATATGTATGATTTCGGCGCGCGCTGAAATGTGTACTGAGGATGCATGAAAGCGTATGACGTGTTAACATCCGAGGGAAGGTACGAGCACATGGATTTTCTGTTTCGAGATGAACTTGTCCACACTCCGGATCTGCGTCATCGGTTGCGCCGGTTGCGGTGGTTTCGCATGGCATTCCGCAAGAATGCCGCGGTGATCGCCGACCACTACGGCTACCAGTTCAGCATCGACGAAACCAAGCTTACCCGCGCTTTTCTCAACTGGATCGAGACGGTCGAACAGCAAAAGTCCTATGCGCGCATTGACCGGAAAGATTTCATTATCTTTGCCGCCGGGCTTGTCTTGAAGGAACTTATCACTGAAGCACCCGCAGCGGTGTGCGGGCAGCCGCAACACGGTTCGTCCGCAAAGACCGAGATGCAGGACATCATCGCCTTCTGGCCGGAGGGCTTCCTTTACACAAACTTCTGCGTTGGAACGATTGCGGCCATCTATGAGCAGGAATTCGGTACGGCCGCACGGATCGACGACTGCGCCGATGATTTGCGCACCTGGTGGTCATACCGCGAGAACGTCGAGGAGATGCCGGGATATGCGATCGCCTTCCTCGACAAGTTCCTGGGGGCCGAGCCAAACTGGGTGATGCCCAACCTGGCCTCCGCCCGCAGCGCCATCCGCCGCGCCATGATTGCGTCCCGGAACAACCAGCGCGCCATTTCCGAATAATCGTCCCGGGTGAACTAGGCGACCGCCCGGCTAACCTCGTTCAAGATGCGCATGACCTTCTCGCGTTGTTCGAGCTGCGGCATGTGGCCGGTTCCGGCAAAGACATGCACCGCGACCTCGCCCGGAAGGCCCGCGGCATGGCCTGCGGGTATGATCCGGTCAGCCGCGCCGAAAATCACCCGGGTCGGCACTCGCAGGTTGCCGAGGCTTGGCCTGATGTCGATAACCTGCGTTCCGTCGGCAAAGAAGCGATCCGCCACCTGCTGCTGCGCTTCGCGCAGGGCCGCGTCTTGCGACTGCGTCAGTGTCGCATTAACGAACGGCTTGGTCAGTAGGCTTTCGTCCTGGACGAGTTGCTTCATCCAGGCGACGAGGCTCGCCTCGCTGCGCGCCCGAACGAAGCCAGCGAGGAATGCGGCGTTGATCTCGGGTCCAAGGCCCGCAGGTGCTATCAGCGTCAGTGCGCGAACATCGAGATTGTTTCGCGCTGCCACTTCCGTTGCGACTGCCCCACCAAACGAATGGGCGACCAGAATGATTGGGCCCGAATGGTATGCAGCGATCGTCTGTTCGACGAGCGCCGCGATGGCATCGAGATCGCAGGGAATCGTACGGTTCGATCCACCATGGCCCGGCAGATCGATCGCAAGGATAGGATTGTCGAGCGTGCCGCCGCCAAGCATTGGCCGCCAGCTATTGAGATCCGAGCCGAAGCCGTGGATGAGAACGACCGGCGCGTGGCCGGCGCCGCCCTTGCCTTCGCGCAGCCATACGGCATTGAGCGGCGCTTCTCCGGCTTTCTGAACAGGCGCTGGCGAGCGCGCATCTGCCGGTGCACTCGGTCTTGCGGAATTCGCACCCGACTTGAGCGCGGTTGCCTCGACATCCTTCTTCTGGATGCGGCCCTTTGGGCCCGAGCCCTTGAGCGAGGCAAGATCAATCCCCGCCTCGCGGGCAACACGGCGCGCCAACGGCGTGGCGCGGACGCCATTGGCCGCCGCAGCGACAGGAGAAGCGTCGACCGGTGCCGTCTGAACAGGCGCAGTCTCGACAGGCTTTGGCGCATTGGCCGGCTGCTCGGAGGCGATTGGGGCAACTGCCTCCGCCTTGGCGGGGGTGGCTGCATAGGCTTCACTTTCCCCATAGATCCAGGCGACCGCCTGCCCTACAGGCACGGTCGTGCCCTCTTCGGCCTTCACGTCGCGCAGGATACCGGAAGACGGCGCGTCCACTTCCATGGCTGCCTTGTCCGTTTCGATCTCGAACAGAAGCTGCCCTTTGGAGACGCTGTCGCCTTCCTTGGCATACCAGCGTGAAATCTGGCCGCTTTCCATATCCATGTCGACCTTGGGCAAGATCACTTCGACGGGCATGACTAACGCACCCCTTTGACGAGATCGCGGGCGCTTGCAATGATGCCGGGCACCTGCGGCACTGTCGCTTTCTCAAGGTCCGGATTATAGGGGATCGGCGTCTCGGCGCCACCAAGGCGCACGATCGGCGCGTCGAGGTAATCGAACGCCTCGCTCTCCGCGATCATGGCGCTGATCTCTGCGCCGACACCGAGCGTCTTGACGCCCTCGTATACGCACATCAGCTTCGACGTCTTCTTGACGCTGGCGATGATCGTCGCCTTGTCCATTGGCCGCACCGTGCGAAGGTCGACGACCTCAACGCTGATGCCCTCCTTGGCAAGCACCTCGGCCGCTTCGAGCGCCTTGTGAACCATGATTGCCGTCGCAACGATGGTCAGATCAGTTCCTTCGCGCATGACGGCAGCCTTGCCGATCGGCACGGTATAGTGACCTTCTGGTACCGGACCCTTCATCTTGTAGAGCAGCTTGTGCTCAAAGATCATCACCGGATCCGGGTCTTCGATTGCGGCAAGCAGCATGCCCTTGGCATCGTGAGGCGTCGACGGCTGGATAACCTTCAGGCCCGGCACGTGGCCGAGCCAGGCCTCGAGGCTTTGGCTGTGCTGCGCGGCAGCGCCGGTGCCGGACCCCGCCGGAAACCGCATGACCAGCGGCACTGATACGGCGCCGCCGAGCATATACCTGATCTTTGCCGCCTGGTTGACGATCTGCTCCATGGCGAGGGCGGCAAAGTCGGAGAATTGGAATTCGAAGATTGGGCGCATGCCGGTCAGTGCCGCCCCGACGGCCACGCCCGCGCCGCCAAGTTCCGAGATCGGCGTATCCATGACGCGATCTTCCCCGAAGCGATGCACGAGATCGCCAGTCACCTGAAACGCACCGCCGTAAACGCCGATGTCCTCACCCATGAGGAAGACGCGTTCATCCGCCTCCATGGCAATCGCCATGGCTTCCTGGATGGCCTGCGAATAACTGAGTTCGCGAATTGTCTCGTTCATTGAATATCAACCGTATAAACGTCGCGGGTGAGATTGCTCAAGTCCGGTGAGGGACTGTTCTTGGCAAACTCGATTGCTTCGGCGATTTCCTTCTCGGCGTCGGCGCGGATCGCTTTTATTTCGCCATCATTGACGAAGCCGAATTCCTTCAACTGTTCCTGGAACAAATGAATGGGATCTCGATTGTTGATCCAGTCCTCGATCTCTTCCTTGGTGCGGTATCGGTTGCGATCGCTCTTGGAATGGCCGCGATGCCGGTAGGTCTTGCACTCGATGAGGGTCGGGCCTTCGCCGCGCCGCGCCCGTTCGACAGCTTCGTGCGAGGCTTGGGCAACATCGGAAAGATTGTTGCCGTCGACGATGACGCCCGGCATGTTGTAGGCAACAGCCCGGTCGGCGACATTGGCAACCGCTGTTGAACGTTTGGTTGAAGTGGACATTCCGTAACCATTGTTTTCGCAGACGAAAACAACCGGCAATTTCCACACCGCAGCCATGTTGAGCGCTTCGTGAAATGCACCTTCATTGTTGGCGCCATCACCGAAATAGGAAATGACGACCTTGCCGTTCTTCTGCTTTTTGGCAGAGAGTGCCGCGCCCACCGCGATTGGAATGCCGCCGCCAACGATGCCGTTGGCGCCGAGATTGCCCTTCGAAACGTCGGCAATGTGCATCGAGCCGCCACGTCCCTTGCAATAGCCCGTCTCCTTGCCGAAAAACTCGGCAAACATCTTCGAGACTTCCGCACCTTTGGCGATGCAGTGGCCGTGGCCACGGTGCGTCGAAGTAATCATGTCGTCATCGGCAAGCGGCAATGATATGCCGACAGCACTCGCTTCCTGGCCGATCGAAAGGTGCATGGTTCCGTGGATGAAGCCGCGCGTATAGGATTCCTCCGCCCCTTCCTCGAAACGGCGGATGAGGTACATCTTGCGCAGCGCCTCCTTCAACTGTTCCGGCGGATAATGCCGGAATGCAAAGGGAAGATTACTGCCATCGTCCTTCAGCTTGGCATTTGAACTTCTGGCGGCGGAAGCCATTTCGGCACTCCTTGTTTGAGTCGTGGTCGTTTGGATCGATCTTGATGCTTTTTCGTTCAGGCGCCGTAGACGAGCCTGTCCTGGCGGGCCCTGAGTTCGACGATCTTCGAGCCCGGCACGGGCGCCGCATTGGCGCTGGTGATGAGTTCGCCCTTCCTGATCGGCGCGGTGACCGTGCCGCCC
>NZ_JBBNAM010000183.1:0-1230 GCF_037994425.1 Phyllobacterium sp. | reverse complement strand
TCCACCTCGTGTCGATCCCCGTGACCAATACCTCTGTGAATCCCGCGCGTTCGACCGGCGTCGCCCTGTTTGCGGAGACAGCCGCGCTCAGCCAGCTGTGGCTGTTCTGGGTTGCCCCCCTGATCGGCGCTGCGCTCGGTGCGATCATCTGGAAAGCCCTGCTCGGCAAGGATTGACGTTCAGCACATCCGCCCACCGGTTTATCTATATGTGGGCCACCGCAGTATTGTGGTTGACAGGTGCGCTGCGGTGCAACAAGCTCGCGACGTCGAGAGGCCAATACTCGGCTTGAGGTCCAGTGTTCTACTTGAGTGAGAGCGCTGGACCTCACCTTCCAAACTTTCCTTGCAGGCGCCTTCTGGCGCAGTATCGTGCGCTGTGGGTTTACGATTGGAATTTTGCCGAGTCTCGGCTTGTTCCCTCCCCTCTCCTCGAAGCTGCGCCTCTTTCGCAGCACCAAGTGCTGATCGTTAACGATATATCGCGTGGACTGATTCCACGACGTTGTCACTCATCCGGTGTGTCAATGTCGGTCGCTCGCAGCGCCTGGACGGCGACTGCGGCAACGAGGCCGGTCATGATGATCCCGGCAAAGCCGATCACGATGGCCAGAACGCGCGATAGACTATGACTCGGCGTGAGATCGCCATAGCCTATGGTAAGGCCGGTAACAAAGGTGAAGTATAACGTGTCGATTACCTTCCAACCCTCCATTCGCCCAATCAAGAGCCCACAGCCAAGCATCACTACAAGAATTCCGGACAAGATTGGCCAAACAACCCCAAGCTGGTTATAGAGCTCTTTGAAAAAGATACGCCTTGTTTGTCTGGATGTCATTTGACCTACCTGAGACACGAAACAGTTTCAGTGCGTCAACAGCAAATTTGAACGTGCCGCGCGTCCTTGGAATGTTGCCTGCGTGCGCATACCGGGCGTCGCATTGAAACCAGCAGGGGCCGCTGAAGGCTGTGGTCGCGGTTCTCGCTCACCCTTCACCCTCCACCAATTTCAGTTGCAGGTCAGCAGCCTTCTTGCGAACCATGGAATCTGTGGCAGCGGCGATCGCTGCACCGGCCGGATGATCCTCGTGGTTGCTGGCAACCTGCACCGTTGGTGAGGCAAACCCGATGCCATTTTGGGCGAAGGCTTCGCGGATCATTACGTAGGCGCGCCGTCGGATCGTGGACTGGAAGCCCGGTTTCGTCATCATTTTAAAGCTCAGCTTAATGC
>NZ_JBBNAM010000182.1:0-31313 GCF_037994425.1 Phyllobacterium sp. | reverse complement strand
TCCACCTCGTGTCGATCCCCGTGACCAATACCTCTGTGAATCCCGCGCGTTCGACCGGCGTCGCCCTGTTTGCGGAGACAGCCGCGCTCAGCCAGCTGTGGCTGTTCTGGGTTGCCCCCCTGATCGGTGCTGCGCTCGGTGCGATCATCTGGAAAGCCCTGCTCGGCAAGGATTGAACAAAGAGCCTTCGCGACTCGGAAAAATAGCGAGGTTCAAGTGGGATCGAGGCACTGCGAACGCGCCTGAACACTCAATATAGGCGCTGTCAACGTAAATCCACGTCGCCCGGATAAGCGATCGAGGATCTCACTTTAAGGAGCGGCACTGAAGCAGTTGCCGCTTCAAGATCAGGTGGTAGATGCTGCAGCGGAACGCCGTACGGTTTGCGGGCTTTTCTCCGATGTCCTTTGAGCTAGGGCGAGCGGGCCTCGCGTTTGAATTTTCCTGTGCAAATTTTGTATGCCCCTCCCCGAGGACAATTGCCCACCAAGAGGCAATTTGCGGGCCCGATCCGGCCTACAGATAGTACTTCAATCAAATCGGCCGGCTCAATCCGGCTTTATCCTGTTCTTTGTGACATAGCCAAGTGTGACCGGGGAGGAAGAATGTGATGTTGAAGCTATTCGCCTGCGCAGCAGCTTCGGTATTGGCGCTCACCGCGTACCCGACGTCGGCCGGCGCGCAGTCGGGAACAGACGGCTCCATCCTTCCGTTTCCGCCAACACCGTCCGCCTCCACAGCGGGGCTAACAATGCAGGATTCCATCTATCAGAAACGCGTGGAGCCGAAACGCCTGGCCGAGGGCGCGCCTAACATCCTCATCGTCCTGATGGACGACGTCGGGCCGGGTACGCCTTCGACCTACGGCGGCGAGATCAACACACCGACACTTGATCGAGTTGCAAATATGGGTCTCTCCTTCACCCGTTTCCACTCGACTGCCATGTGCTCGCCGACTCGCGCAGCGCTGCTGACTGGAAGGAACCATACTCGGGTGGGCAACGGCCAGATATCGGCCATCGCCAACGATTTCGATGGATTCAGCGGGATCATTCCGAAGTCGTCGGCCACCGTCGCGGAAGTGCTCAAGGACTACGGCTACAATACTGGAGCCTGGGGCAAATGGCACAACACGCCGGAAGAGCAAATCACGAGCAAGGGGCCGTTCGACTATTGGCCAACAGGTTACGGTTTCGAATACTTCTATGGATTTCTCGCTGGCGAGGCGTCGCAATACGAACCTACGATGACGCGCAACACCACTCAGGTCACCGAGGAGAAACCGAAGGGCTACCACCTAACCGACGACATCGCGGAAGACGCGATCAAATGGCTGCGTGAACAAAAAGCCTATGCACCGGACAAGCCTTTCTTCATGTATTGGGCTCCTGGCGCGGCGCATGGCCCCCATCAGATCATGAAGGAGTGGGCCGACAAGTATAAGGGTAAGTTCGATGACGGGTGGGATAAGTATCGAGAACGAACGTTTGCGCGCGCCAAAGCCCTGGGTTGGATACCACCGAACACGCTACTTACTCCGCGACCAGCTTCGATGGCGTCCTGGGACTCGATTCCCGATGCAGAGAAACCATTCCAGCGGCGCCTCATGGAGGTCTTCGCGGGGTTTGCCGAGCACGCCGATTACAACGCCGGCCGAGTCATCGACGAAATCGAGAAGGAGGGCAAGCTCGACAATACACTGATATTCTACATCTGGGGCGACAACGGATCCTCATCCGAGGGATTGAACGGCACCATTAGCGAGCAACTAGCGCAAAACGGCATTCCGACCAAGATTACGCAACATCTCGATGCCCTCAAGGATCTAGGCGGGCTTGACGCTCTCGGCGGCCCGAAGACCGACAACATGTATCACGCCGGGTGGGCGTGGGCGGGCAGCACCCCATACAAAGGTACCAAACTCAACGGTGCCTATTTCGGCGGCACCCGCCAACCGATGGCCGTGGCCTGGCCGCGGAAGATCAAGCATGACGCAACGCCGCGTTCGCAGTTCCATCATGTGATAGACATAGTGCCGACGATCTACGAAGAACTGAAAATCATTCCGCCGCGCGTGGTCAACGGTCTTGAACAGGACGCGTTCGATGGTGTCAGTATGGAATACACCTTTGCCGAGCCAAAGGCCCAGGGAAGGCGGCATACGCAGTTCTTTGACATCATGGGCAGCCGCGGGATCTACCATAACGGCTGGTTTGCCAGCGCCATGGGCCCGCGTGAACCTTGGGTTGGCGGCATACCCAAAGGCGTCAAAGAGTGGTCCCCCCTGACCGACAAATGGGAACTCTATGACATCGATATGGATTGGAGCGAGGCAATCGACCTTGCCGCTGCACACCCACAGAAACTCGAAGAGATGAAGGCCCTCTTCTTACTCGAATCAACGAAGAACATGAACCTTCCCATCGGTGGCGGACTTTGGTCCACCGCGATGTTTCATCCAGAGGATGCCCCCGCTACATCGCTCACCGAATGGACCTTCGATGGCCCCATGACACGTATGCCCGAATCGGCAGCTCCCAAGCTTGGCAAGGTCGGGAGCATTGTCAGCATGAATTTGGACGTTCCCCCAAATGCCAATGGTGTGTTGTACGCGCTTGCTGGCTTCTCCGGGGGCGTTACATGTTATGTGAAGGACGGCATCCTGAGCTATGAGTTCAACCTGTTCGAGATCACGCGGACGAAGATCAAGGCCAAGGTAAAGTTGCCAATGGGCATGGTGAAAGTCGAGGTCGAGTCGAAGTTGACTGCGTTCATCGGAGGCCCAATGGATGTCACCTTGAGGGTTAACGGCGAGGTCGTAGCAAAGGGCCGAGTGCCGGCCGCCATGTCGCTCCATTTCACGTCAAATGCAACCTTCGATATTGGCAGTGATCTGGATTCGCCCGTATCCCTCGACTACTTCGATAAGGCACCGTTTGCGTTCAACGGCACTATCGGCACGACCAAAATCACCTACACAAAGGACGCACCATGAAACGGATCGTGAGCGCAATATCGCGTACAGCCCTTGGACTGGCCGCGGGACTTGTCTTTAGCGGTATTTTTTTGCCGGCGCGTCCGGCATTGGCCGCCGAAGACGGGGCGGTGCTACCATTTCCGCCTGCGCCATCCGCTGGTGTGGCGGGGCCGACTCTGAAGGATTCAACCCACAAGCGCCGGCTAGAACAGACGCACCTTCCCGCCGACGCACCAAATATCCTCATCGTCCTCATGGACGACGTTGGCTTCGGGGTGGCCGATACATTTGGCGGGGTAGTTCACACGCCTACGCTGACCAAGTTGGCCGAACAGGGGATCTCATACAACAGCTTCCATACGACGGCGATCTGTTCGCCGACCCGCGCGGCACTCCTGACTGGCCGAAATCATCACAGAGTAGGCTCG
Source organism: Phyllobacterium sp. (assembly GCF_037994425.1). Lineage (NCBI taxonomy): Bacteria > Pseudomonadati > Pseudomonadota > Alphaproteobacteria > Hyphomicrobiales > Phyllobacteriaceae > Phyllobacterium > Phyllobacterium sp. The sequence continues at coordinate 27,908 of NZ_JBBNAM010000182.1, read as the reverse complement.
GGCACTATTGCCGAGCGTGCTGTGAACTGGGACGGATATGTGGGCGTTATTCCAAAAACCGCGGCGACTGTCGCGGAAGTGCTTAAGGATTATGGCTATAATACTGCAGCCTTCGGCAAGTGGCATAACACGCCCGCCACCGAAACAACTGCGATGGGGCCCTTCGACCGCTGGCCCACGGGTTATGGCTTTGAATATTTTTACGGCTTTGTCGCCGGCGAGACATCGCAATGGGAGCCCCGGCTTGTAGAAAATACCACGCTGGTCGAGCCACCGCACGATCCGAAATACCATCTGACGACCGATCTGGCCGACCACGCGATTTCATGGTTGCACAAGCATCGGGCCTTCTCCCCCGACAGACCGTTCCTGATGTATTGGGCACCTGGCGCTTCACATGGTCCGCATCATATTTTTTCGGAATGGGCGGACAGGTACAAGGGCAAGTTTAACGGTGGCTGGGACGCCATGCGCGAACAAGTATTCGCCAGTCAGGAAGCCATGGGCTGGATTCCGGCTGACACCAAACTCGCGCCGCGGCCCGACACTTTACCTGGTTGGGACAGCATCCCCGAGAGCGAACGTTCTTTCCAGACGCGTTTGATGGAGGTCTTCGCCGGGTTCACCGAGCATGCGGACCATGAGGCAGGACGGGTGATCGACGAGATCGGCAAGCTTGGCCTTCGCGACAATACGCTCGTTTTCTATATTTTTGGCGACAATGGTTCGAGCGCGGAAGGACAAGCCGGCACGATCAGCGAGCTGCTGGCGCAAAACGGCATTCCCAACACCATCGACCAGCACCTGAAGGCGCTAGACAAACTTGGCGGACTCAAGGAGCTCGGGGGTCCTGATATGGACAATATGTATAACGCAGGCTGGGCTTGGGCGGGATCGTCTCCCTTCCAGGCAACAAAACTCGTCGCATCGTATTTTGGCGGCACGCGCAACCCGCTCGTGGTTTCATGGCCTGCCAAGATCGCTCCGGACAGGCGGCCACACTCGCAGTTTCACCACGTCAACGATATTGCCCCGACAATTTATGACATCCTCGGCATACAGCCGCCGCGGGAGGTTAACGGTCAACCACAAGACCCCATCGATGGGGTAAGCATGGCCTACAGCTTCAAGGATGCCGCTGCAAGCGGCACCAAGGTTGAGCAGTACTTCGAGAACAACGGCAGCCGGGCCCTCTACAAGGACGGTTGGATTGCCTCCGTATTTGGACCTTTCGTCCCTTGGCAAGCTTCTAAGCCTTTCGACAAGGATTGGGACCCTGACAAGGACACCTGGGCGCTCTATGATCTATCCAAGGACTTTTCGCAGGCCAATGACCTTGCGGCGGTGGAGCAGGATCGCCTCGCTGCGATGAAAGCGCGCTTTCTGGAGGTCGCGAAGGAAAACAAGGTTTTCCCAATCGGGGCCGGCAACTGGCTTCGACTGCACCCTGAGGACCGCATCAAGACCCCATATACAACATGGAATTTCGACGAAGACACGATCCGCATGCCGGAGTTCACTGCGCCGGGACTCGGGCGTGAAAGCAATGTCGTGACCGTCCATGCGGAGCTTGGCGACAACGCCAATGGCGTGATCTACGCCCTCGGCGGGGCAAGCGGCGGCTTATCGGTCTATATGGATGCTGGGTACCTCGTCTACGAATACAACATGATGATCATCGAGAACTATCAGGCTCGCAGCGCGGAAAAGATCGCACCCGGCAAGCATTTGATAGAAATAGACACGACACTCGGCAGCCCCAAGCCGCTTTCTGCAGCGGATGTCATCCTCAAGGTTGACGGCAAGGAAGTCGCCCGCACGACTGTCAGCCGGACAGTTCCCGCTGCGTTTACCGCGTCGGAAACCTTCGACGTTGGCGTTGATCTAGGTTCGCCAGTTTCTACTGTTTATTCGGACCGCCGCCCATTCAAATTCGACGGCAAGATCGATGCGGTGCGGGTTGATCTGAAATAGCGGCGGAATAGAGCGCCAAGCAGCCAAACGAGACAGACAGGAGAAGGCAATGAGATCGGTAAGAACGACGTTGGCAAGCCGCATTCGCATTGCCGGTTTGTTAACAATGGCCTTTGGCGCCGCCGTCCTTTCAGGGACGGCCTCTGCACAGACAAAACCCAATATAGTCGTCATTTTCGGTGACGACATCGGATACATGAATGTCTCTACGTATGGGGGAGACATCATGGGTGCTTCGACACCCAACATTGACCGTATCGGCAAGGAGGGTCTGCGACTTACCTCGTTTTATGCCCAACCGAGTTGTACGGCGGGCCGCGCAGCCTTTATTACCGGACAACTGCCAGTACGGACGGGCCTTACTACAGTCGGAACACCAGGTTCACCGATCGGCCTCAAGAAAGAAGATATCACCTTGGCCGAAGTCCTGAAGGCGCAAGGCTACTCGACCGCTCAATTCGGCAAAAACCATCTTGGCGATCTCGAAGAGCACCTGCCGTGCAATCACGGCTTCGACCAGTTCTGGGGCACACTCTACCACTTAAATGCGAACGAAGATCTTGAGGATCCGGATCGTCCGACGGCGCCCGAGTTCCGCAAGCAATTTGATCCTCGAGGCATCACATCATGTACCGCTGGCGGTGAGATCAAGGACGAGGGACCGTTGTCGGTAAAGCGCATGGAAACGTTCGATCAAGAGGTCACGGAAAAGTCGCTCGGCTATCTTAATGCGCACGCCAAGGACGGCAAGCCGTTCTTCCTGTGGCACAACTCGACCCGTCAGCATGTTTTCATTCACCTCAAGGAGGAGTCGCGCAAGCTGTCTCGCGCGGGCGTCGATGACATTTACGGCAATGGCCTTGCGGAGCACGATGCGCAAGTTGGCCAGATCCTCAACGAACTGGACAAGACAGGCCTGGCGAAGAACACGATCGTATTCTACACGTCCGACAACGGCGCTTACCAGTATATGTGGCCCCAGGGCGGCACGTCACCCTTCAAGGGTGACAAAGGCACAACCTGGGAAGGTGGCGTCCGTGTGCCGGCATTGATCCGCTGGCCGGGCGCACCCGGTGGGCGAATAAGTTCCGAGATTGTCGACATGACAGATCTGCTGCCGACACTTGCCGCTGCTGGGGGAGACAGCACTGTTGTCGACAAGCTGTACGCCGGCACGTCTTACAACGGGCTGAACTACAAACTGCATCTCGACGGTTACAATCAGACTGACCTGTTTGCCGGAACGACCGACAAATCGGCACGAAATTTTGAGTTCTACTATGACGAGACCACGCTGACTGCAATCCGCTACAAACAATACAAGATCACATTTTCGGCAAAGATGGGCGAGCGTTGGGACGACCCGCTGGAGAATTTCAGCCGCCCCCTGATCACCAACATCCTTATGGATCCGTTCGAGCGACAATTGGGTGACGTTGCACGGCAGTTCGAGGAACATAAGACGTGGGTGCTAACACCCATCATCGGCGTTGTCGTCAAGCATCTTCAGACCTTTAAGGACTACCCGCCACGACAGACGCCGCTCAGCGGCAATTTCGGCAAGACTATCGAGCATATTCAAGACCAGTTGGCCAGAATGCAACAGGCCCGGTAACCGGACGAGATGACAATGACCTTTGATTGTAGAAACGAGCGGTCGGAAGCGACAATTGCCCCTGCGGATACCTGGCGGCACTTTTTTCAAGGGGTCGGATCGACACTATCCGGAAGAAGCGCCGGCCCATACAACGTTGCAGTGGGAAGCTGCTGGACCTTGGCAGTTACAACCGAGATATCCGCACTGGTCGAGTCGCCGCCGCCCCGTCCTCGCAGGCGGCGTCTGTCATTGGTGGCGCCCGATAAAGCGACGGAACTACCCAGCATCGTGACCGGCGCGGTGACAATGGAAGCACCACCAACAATTCCCTGCGCTGGCTGCGAGAGGTACCACCGATTCCACCAGCAAGGCGACTGGATATCGCTGCTGCCCAGTAGCAGTCCGAGTTGGTATCGCGCCCACTTAGTATTGAATTTTGCTCATGTGGCCAGTCTTCCACAATCGCGAAGGCAATTCCTTCTCGCCTCTAACAACTGTTGCGCGAACAACAAGAGCGGACCTCTCGCCACACACAGCAACACCGGAACAACCGTTGCGGTGATCTTTGCCTTTTGCCCAGTGATGTTCCAAGGACAACAATAAGGGTCGCCGGATATCCCGCAGGCAACGCACCATGGCTGCAGCGAACATCTTGAGGAACTCGAAGCGCGAGCCATCCTGTTGAATAAAGCCGACGAGCCAGATCCAATGCAACAAGGGAGGTGATTGACCTGGGTCAATGCACTTATTTCAACATGTGCCAATGCTATTTGATCGCTTTGTTTCAGAGGTAACGAGGAGAACTCCTATGACACTTGTGAAAATCGTAACCGGATGTTTGCTGACTTTTGTGCTCGCGACCCCTGCCCTTGCCCGTACAACAACCGTGCACGTGAAGTTGTGGGACCATGGAGGCATGATGGACATGGCCAGCAATATGCAATGGGGCATGGGAATGCATGGTAACAAGAACATGGCGATGATGGGCATCAGTCTTGACAAGACCAGCGTTCCTGCAGGCAACGTCTCCTTCGCCGTGACCAATGTTTCGAAGGATACGATTCACGAAATGCTTGTCGCTCCGATCAAGGGCTCGGATGCTACATTACCCTTCATCGCTAGCGAGAATCGCGTCGACGAGAGCGCTTCTGGCGACCTGGGCGAGGTTTCAGAACTTGATCCTGGCAAGAAGGGTGAGCTTACACTTGATCTCAAGCCCGGGCTCTACGTGCTTTTCTGCAATGTCCCGGGGCATTTTGTGGCCGGGATGTGGACCACGATCAAGGTAAAATGATGCGGTCCCCGCGGCATGCCGTAGCAACAACTGCGAGGCCAGCGAGGCAATTGACCTGCTTATTCGGGCAATCTTTGCGAAATTGTCATCGACCCCGATGCGCGCGGCTTATGGCGATTAGAGTGAATCCTTCGCAATGTCGCACGAAGACAAAGCTTGCAAACCATGGCGGATTGTCCCGACGGCAGTTCCTGATCTGTCTGCCAGCGGACTCAGATTATCGGAGCTGCCCGGAGGCCAGCTGACGCTGACCATGACGGTTCCCCTCGAAAGAGCGTTCACCCCGGCGAGGCCCCCCAAACCCGAGCTGCGCGGGGGTTTCGGTGCCTGGAATAAAGAGCACCGCGGAATGTTCTCAAGCGTGAGCCCCTATCATTATAGCGTCGCCAATTGTCGATTGGACATCGAAGCCGGATACGCATCGCGTATAGAGAGCTTGTTTTCGAGCGCCAAAATCACGCTCTCAGCAAAATCGGTTTGGTACATCTCCTGCATGCTCGAAAGCCCGCCCGGGGTGAAGACGTTTATCTCGAGAATCTTGTCTGCGACGATATCGAGCCCAACGAGAAACATTCCGTCCTGTACGAGTTTTGGTCGTACCATTTCGGCGACCGAAAGAATGCTATCGCTGACCTCTACCATTTCGGCGGTGCCAGCAACGTGGATATTGGAACGTACCTCGCCTTTTGCCGGGACACGGCGAAAGGCGGCATATTTGCCTTCTCGTTCAAGCGGCTTTCCGTTCATCACGAAGAGACGAATGTCGCCCGCCTTGGCCTCAGGTAGATAGCCTTGCGCGATCAAGTACCCTTCCCCGCTTACCGCTTCAAAAATCTGGTTGAGGTTGGCATCCCTCGGTGAATCGATTTTGAAGACGTTCTTGCCACCAGATCCCTGCAAAGGCTTGACGATGGCGCCGTTGGGCAGTTCCTTGATGAAGGTGCGGATTTCTTCGATGCTCTTGGAAATCAGCGTGATCGGTCGCACCGCGGTAGGGAAATCCTGAAAGTAAAGTTTGTTTTGAGCGAGCGCAAGGCCACCGGGGTCGTTGACGACGAGCACACCGCGCTCGGATGCAAGGCGACCGAACATCACGCCGGCATGTGTTGCCCATGGCCGTTCGACGGCGTCCTTTGACGGGTCGTTACGCAGAAAAATAACGTCGATTTCGCAAACGTCGATCGTCTTGATGCTGGTCTTGTCGCCTTGCAGGTCCTTATGAAAGGTTTCCGATTTTTTATAGTTGGTACCGGGCAATACGGTGGCGCGCACCATAAGACTGTTGTCGGCACGCAGCACAAAATCGCCAGGCGTGAGATAATAGATCTCGTGACCACAGCGAAGCGCGGCGAGCGCCAGTAAAGTGGTCGTGTAACGCGGCGTTTCGCCTTCGATCGAATTGACAAAGAATGCAATGCGCATGAAGTGCCCTAACGGATTGTTATGAACTTGCAATCATTTCGACGGGCAGGATACCCGAACGAGCCTTTTCAAGTCGCTTCGTGGCCTGCTGATGTGAAAGGAATGCCGGCCTTACTGCCGGCGCCCTGAGCAGACCGCGGGTATTCAATTCTTGCATGACACTGAAATGAGACGCGGCGATCTTCCCCATCCAAAACGGATCGAGTGCTCCGCCCGAACGCAGATGGTTGAGGACCTCGAGGAGACCTCGTAGGTAGATCGCATCCTTAGCCAGACCTCCGCCACGATATAGTCTGAGCGCGAGATGGAAGGCGCCGGTTTCGCTGAAGCCATAATCGCGGACCAAGGAATGGAATACCTCTTGGAATGATGCACCTTGCAGCATTGCCGCGCATGCGACAACGCGGGCTGCGATGACGCGCAGCCGCCCGGTGGTCATGCCGCCAACAAGGTATTCAGCCAAGACTGCAAGGCCTTCCTGCACGCCCTCATACCCGGCGAGGCCTGTCCGGAAAAGGCGCAGCCCTTGAGCCGATCCATTGAAATATGTCAGCAAATGGACACCGATCTCATGGCTGAGCAGTGCGCGTAGCCTTTGCCGCGTCATTTTTGTGCTACGGGAAATCAGTAGCCGGGCACCCGAGACCAGTAGACCCGCTGGTAGATCGTCCCTGAGTTCGACGGTCGCCTCAAAGCCGGAATATTGTCTGCGATACATTTCGATCATGGCACGCGAGGCTCGCTCCACGTCTTCGCAATCAACGCTTTCGCTATCGCCGCAGTCGCTACTGGTTACTCCAACCGGGTTGACCGTTTTTTCCAGGATGTCTTTTGCTGCATCAAGCAGGCCAGGTTCGACGCGACCATAAAGGGCGCGGCCAAATTCAACGAAGCGAGGCGTTTCCCGTGCGGAAAGCATTGACAATTGCAAGTCGAGTTCGTGCCGCTTTTCGCGGTAGAGATTAAAAAGAACGGGATCTTCAAAACGGTTGAAGGCGATAGAGAACAGTTTTTTCTTCTCGACATCGACCTGAACGGTTAGCGGCCGGTAAAGAAGTCTAGGTGGGCGCTGGAATCGGTTGGACTTGAAATCCTGCCACGCTGCGCCGGCGTTGATGGGTGTGACCGCCAACAGAAAGTCGAATGTCGCCGCGATATCGTCTATACTGCGATCGGCACGCTCAACGGTATCGACAAACGCTCGCCGTCCCAGCGCGCGATGTGTAGGCAGGTTGAGGTATCCGGTTGTCTTCAGGAAGGCGGTGACCGCTTGCAACCCGGCATCGAAGATGTTGGCCACCAGCCTTTCGCGCAAATCGGGATAGATATCACAGGACCCAGGAACCCGGTAAATGGGAGCGAAACGTATGGTAACGCAGGCAATGCCGGGGGTGCGAGCGGCAAGATGCGCCTGCGGGTCGTCCGCGGCGCGAAGTTTGTTGAGGCGGGGAGACCGGAACTTCGCCTCGACGCGTTCAATCGCCGTGGTAAAAGCAACCACCGCAGCATGGGTTCCCGGTTGATCGCTGGCGGAAAGTGTGATTTCGAAGGGCGGGAGATATGGCGCATCATCGCTCAAAAGCCTGTCTTGCGCGAGTTCGCCGACGTCAAGCACCACGAAGGCGCCGAAGCGCTCCACCATGGCACTGCCGATGGCTTCGACGATCGACACCGCGAAATCCAAATCGGGAGCGATCAGATAGGAGGCGTTGGCCGACGCAACATCCAGCGCCGCGTCCGCGTCACGGCCATTGCTCACATAGACGCAAAGGAAAGGGAGCGCACGATCGATGTGGAGGCGCCCGCCATTTTCCAGGTCGCGTCGAACTGATTTTCCGGCGGCGATGGATAGAAGGGCCTCATCGACAATCCTTGCGTCGACTGTCGTCGGCAATCTCTTGTTCGCTTGCGCCGTGCTCATCTCGTCGCCCGCAGGCATTCCTCAAGAACGGGTAGTGTAGACCGGACCATAGCACGTATCGCTATTAACGCTTTCCTGTCCGGTATGCCCGTCCACTCATCCATAAAGAATTTTTTGAATTCGATGGCAAAAGCGCAGCCGGTCTGTGGGAAAGTTTCATGAATGAACCGGGTCTGTTCGCCTTTGCCTTCAAACGCCTCGTTCTCGCGAACGTCCATACGGTGCCCGCGAAATTCGAATGTACGCAGTTTTTCGATGAGGGGGTCGACGACATGTGCCCATCGATCGCGGTCCATGGAGTGAGTACCAATGTTGATTTCGGGCGCGATGTTCGGATCGCTAGGTTCGGCGTCCGGTCCGCCGCGGCGATGGTTATAGCTATGGATGTCGAGTACAACGAACTGCCCATGGTGTTTTTCAAGCTCACGCAAAACATTGCGCAGCATTAAGTAATACGCGTCATGGATGTTGAGCGTATCTTCGATCACGCCCGGATCAGGTGTCTCGTTCCATATATTCATACCCCAAGCCTGTTCGGGCGAAAGGTAGATCGCTGCGTTCCGGGCGCGGTTGAGATCGACCTCAAAGCGCGAGCGATGAAAGACGATGCGATTGGGAACATCGCAACCGGCGAAGTCGGTGAAAGGATCTTCTTCCCGCAACCGCTCCGCTCCAGATATCGCCATCAGTGTCCTAACTTCGGGACGAACAGCGTGGCCGTTGTGAATCGCAGTAGCCAAGATTGGTGACAAACCGCGATGCACTGTCCACCAATCGGCGGCGCCTATTTTCCGGTTCACGCTGCCAAGCCACTGCGCTGCTGGTTCAGGTGTTCGATCGTGCACTTCAAGCTCTGGTGTCTGCGGGTAAAAATCATTCACGCTGTGTCGAGCCATCGTGTTGCGGGTTGGACTACGGTGAAAACGTACGTGTCCTCACGCGGTTCCATCAAAGCGATATTTGAAACAGCATTCAAACCGGCCTACCCTCCAGCATGGACAATGTGTCAGCAGTTCAGCGTTAGCTCGGATTTAGGCCTGTTCTTGCCGCCCATGCGCACCAAATCTTGTCGTAGCCATGAAGACGAAGACGGATCAATCCAGTGTTATCGTCGAAGTAATCCTCTACTATTGATCGCTAACATCCGTCCGGGTCCGTGCACTGCGGCGAAAAGAAGCCCGGCGACAAATGTAAAGTGGTCGACAAAAAATCCGAACTCAGCCTGGTTGCTTGCCCAGTGGGAAGGACCGTGAAACGCAAATGCAAGGAATAAAACATAGCCGGCAGCCACAAGGGCAGCTTCAGAAAAATAAGCACCTGTCAGGAAGCACCCGATGAGAGCGAGTTCAAGCAATGCCGCGAGCCACGCCAGCAGCGTGGGCAACGGAAATCCGGCCGCCGCGATATATTGTGCTGTTCCCCCGATATCCATGAGCTTAAAGCTCACCGCCATGATGAAGACGAATCCGAAGATAAGTCGACCCGCCAATATCGCCGCGGTCGTCCATCCCGCCTTGTCAGATGTCGTTGTCATAACATTCCTCCCAATGATCGCACGAACCCGCATCCAAGGCAGAGGCCTAAAATTTTGCCACCGGGCCGCGCCGAGTAGCCACCAAAGTAGGTTCAGCCTCCCCGAGGGGATGCAAGACTTTTCATTGCAAGGACGAACTCTGCGGGCAATTCCCGACAGGCCTGTTACAATTTTTGTGCCGATCACTGACGGACCCGTTGGATGAATAAGAGCGGCATGGCGATTGGCTTCCATGGTTTGTTCTGCGACCGCTCGCGCAAGCTTTCAAATGCTGGCTCGCAGCGCGATATAGTGAGTTCAAACGTGACGATCGACGATGAACGTCCCTTGCAGAGGACGCCTGTTAAGGTGGACCACTTGATGCCTTTGACTCCAGCCCTGGCGAGGGGGCTTTGAGGGCTTCACCGTGCTTTTCTTGGTGGATTGATGTATAGTTGCTTGCTTAGGGTGTCATTCTGGGAGGGGACCCCTGATGACTATCTCATCATGGCTGGAGAGCTTAGGGCTTGGGCAATACACCACAGCCTTTGAGACGAATGAGATAGACGCCGAGATGCTGCCAAAGCTGACAGCAGAAGATCTAAAAGAGGTCGGTGTTGCCGCGCTCGCCCATAGAAAGAAGATCCTCGAGGCAATTGCTCTAATCGAAGACGACGTCTTCCCGACATCGCGATCCAAGACAAATCCGGCGGTTCGCCAACCTTCGCGTCCGGTGCGACCACGTGAGGCCGAAAGACGCCAACTCACGGTGATGTTTGTCGATCTTGTGGGTTCGACCGAGTTGTCAACGCAGCTTGATCCTGAGGAGATGGGCGTCGTCTTGCGCCAGTTTCAAAATGCGGTTGCGGGCGACGTCGTTCGTTTTGACGGCTATGTTGCTAAAATGCTGGGCGACGGTGTCCTTGCCTATTTCGGGTGGCCGCAGACGCATGAAGATGAGGCGGAACGTGCCGTGCGGGCGGGGCTGGCCATTGTCGAAACCGTCAAGGCTCTCTCAACGATCGACCGCCAGCCTCTTTCCTGTCGCGTTGGTATTGCAACGGGCCTGGTTGTTGTTGGGGAACTGATTGGGAGCGGAGCGGCCCAGGAGAATGCCGTCGTCGGAGAAACGCCCAACCTCGCCGCCCGCCTGCAGACGCTCGCCGAGCCCCATACGGTGTTAATCTCCGAGCTCACTTTTCGTTTGATCGGAAAGCTGTTCGACGTAAAACGCGTTCGCCCTCAAAAGCTGCACGGATTTGATACGCCTACGAATTCCTATCAGGTCATTGGCGAGGGACGCGCAGAAGGTCGTTTCGATGCCTTGCACGTTGGAGGTACTGTACCCCTTGCCGGCCGCGACGCAGAAATCGCTCTTCTTATTGAGAGATGGAACCTTGCGGCGTCAAGAGAGGGACAGGTGGTGGAGCTCTTTGGCGAGGCAGGAATTGGCAAGTCTCGCATTCTCCAGGAGCTCCGCGAGCGTCTGAAAGAGGAGCCGATTACGTACCTGCGCTACTTTTGCTCGCCATACCATACCGAGAGCGCCCTCTATCCTGTCGCAGACCAGTTGCTGCGCGCCGCAGATATCAATCGAGCGGACCCGCCAGAAAGGCAGTTGATGTTTCTGGAGGAAGCCCTTGCCACGACGCAGGACCCGCAAGAGGCCATCCCCCTAATTGCCGCGCTTCTGTCGATCTCCACCAATAACCGTTATCCGAAGCTTGACCTGATGCCTGAAAGGCAAAAGGCGCGCACATTCGTGGTTCTGATCGAACAGCTTGAGGCGCTTGCCAGGAACAAGCCTGTCCTGATGCTGCTCGAGGATGCCCACTATCTTGACCCGGTCTCGGCTGAGCTTTTCGATATCATCGTGGAACGCATGCAGCGCCTCCCGATCATGCTCATTGCCACCTATCGCCCGGAAGGAATTGCACGGTGGAACGGCTTTCCACATGCGACTGTGCTGACGTTGAACCGTTTGAGCCGCGCGCAAGCGGGATCAATCATCTCGGTAATGACGGGAGGAAGGCAACTGCCTTCGGTGCTTCTGGACCAGATTCTCTCCAAGACCGAAGGTATCCCGCTGTTCATCGAAGAATTGACCAAGGTCGTCCTGGAATCCGGTCTTCTCAACGACAGCGGCGAACACTACAAATTATCCGGGCCGTTGCCTCCGCTGGCCGTTCCGGCAACCCTGCATGACTCCTTAATGGCCCGTCTCGACCGACTGGCCTCGGTCAGGGAAGTTGCCCAGATCGGTGCGGTGATCGGCCGGGAGTTTAGCCACGAATTACTGGCCGCGGCTGCAGGTCTGCACGCAGGAGAGCTCGAACAGGCAACGGAACAACTCGTGGCCGCCGGTCTCGTTTTTCGCCGAGGCGGTAGCGGTCAAATCAGCTACGCGTTCAAGCATGCGTTGGTCCAGGACGCCGCATACGGGAGCTTGCTCCTCAGCCGCCGGCAGCAGTTGCACGCCCGCATTGCGCGCCTCCTGGAAGAGCGCTTTCCTGAGACAGTAGCGACCGAGCCAGAATTGCTGGCGCATCATTTCAGCCAGGCGTCGCTCGTCGAGAAGGCGCTAGAATACCACGAACAGGCTGGAAGGCGTGCGTTGTCACGTTCTGCCCTGCCGGAGGCACTCATTCGATTTGGCAACGCACTGAGCGGATTGAGCGCACTCCCTGCCTCAACCGAGCGAACCAGGCGTGAACTTTCAATTCAGGTTGCGTTGGGAAGCACACTCGTCGCAGTTCACGGATTTGCGGCGCCAGAGACGGGTGCGGCCTATGCGCGAGCGCAGGAGTTGTGTGAAGAACTAGGGGAAATCCAGGAACTGTTTCCTGTTCTTTACGGGTTATGCCTTTATCACCTTTATGCAGCGGAACTTGAAAGGGCACGACACGACGCGGACCAATTGCTCGAATTGGCCAGCAGCATCAATGACCGTCGCCTTTCCTTCTTTGCCCATCGCGCCGCCGGCGTAAGCGCCCTCCCGGCAGGCGAGTTTTCGCGCGCACGCGATTATCTGACAAAAGCGCTGGATCTTTATGATCCGCAGGAGCACCGATCTCCGGCATTCGTATATGCCTTTGATCCGCACGTCGTATGCCTCGATTATTTGGCACGTGCCCTGTTGGCCCTTGGTCTTCCGGATCAGGCACTGGCGACAAACGAAGACGCAGTCGAGGAAGCCAGGAAAATCGGGCATCGCAACAGCCTCGCCCTACCGCTGTTTTTCGGTGGTGTGATTCACCAGATTTTGGGCGATCGTACTGGAGTGAAGGTCCGCGCCTCAGAACTTGCGCAAATATCAGCAGAGGCTGGATTCCGCTTCTGGCAGGCGGGCGCGACAATCCTGCAAGCCTGGGCCGTTGCGGACGAAGGCGAGACGGAACTCGGCCGATCCAACCTCTTAAAGGGCTTATCTGAATGGAGAAGTACCGGGGCGCGGTACATGTCACCGTACTTCACGGCGCTTCTGGCGCAGATCGAACTCAAAGCTGGTGACCCCGCCGCGGCACTCAGACTACTTGAGGACGCGCAAGAATCCGTTGAGCAGACGAATGAGCGCTGGTTTGCTGCCGAGGTGTTCCGATTCCAGGGAGAAGTTCTTCTTCAGCTCGGATCGGAACAGGCAGAAGCGAAGTTCAGCGAGGCTCTTGCCACAGCGCGTTCGCAGGATGCACGGTTTTGGGAGCTTCGTGCAGCGATGGGACTTGTTCGAGCCGGCAAGTCGAAAAGCAATGCACTGAAGCAGCTTGCTGAAGTTTTCTCAAGCTTCACCGAAGGCGCTACGTTACCGGATTTGAAGGCCGCGCAACTGCTTGCGGCGACAGTGGGATAATCAAAACAAGCTGGCAGGGAGGAAATCATGGAAGAAACTGACGTCAAGACGATCGTAAAAACAGCGCAAGCTCGCTGGAACAAAGCATTCAACAGCGGGGATGCAGCAGCAGTTGCAGAGCTTTATACCGCGGACGGTGCGGTACTTCCGCCCATGCATGCGCCAGTGAAGGGAACAAGAGCAATTGCTGATTTTTGGATGGGCTTGATATCTGCGGGCGTCAAGGATCACGACATCGAACTTCACGATGCCCAAGGCGCGGGAGACGTAGCCTATTCCAATGGCAAGTGGTCGGCAACTGGCGCGGCAGAAGACGGAAGCAGGGTGCGCTTTGAGGGGACGATCGTCACCATCCTCCGACGGCAAGGCGACGGATCTTGGAAGACTTGCCTGCATATATGGAACTGATGCGTCGGACGCCACTACGCGAGACGAGCCCTTGGGAATAGAGGGAAAGTGGGCCGATCAATCTGTGCGGGACCCGATGCTGTCGCAACCGCATCGTCGGGTCCTATATCCAATTCGACACGCATCGGTCGGGGGGACTTATTATGGTCCGTACATTATCAATCGTGTTTGCAGCCGTGTTGTGTTCGTCGAATGTCGCCTTGGCGGGCTCAAGCGAGATCGAGCCGAATGCGGGCACTTGGAAGACCTGGGTGATTTCGTCCGGTAGCGACTTTCGGGTCCCGCCGCCGCCAGATGCCGCCACTTCGGCAGCAGAACTGCTGAAGGTGCGTGATATCCTCGCGCACAGCGATTCGACGGCCTATGAAAAGATCATGTTCTGGGATGCCGGTTCGCCTGGTTATCGTTGGGTCGAACTCATCAACGAACGCTATCTGACAGGCAATCCGCCGCTCCCACCCAACCCGCACCGCATCTACACCTATATGACGATGGCGATCTACGACGCCACCATTGCCGCGTGGGAGTCGAAGACTTTCTACCATCGAGCTCGACCCACTGAAATGGACTCGACATTGGTGGCGGTCTTGCCCACCCCGCGAAGTTCCTCCTATCCTTCCGAACATGCCGCAACAGCTGGTGCCGCCGCGGCGGTGCTGACCCATTTCTTCCCTGACGAGGCCTCGTCGTTCCAGTCAATGGCCGAGGAAGCGGCGCAGTCGCGCGTGATGGCGGGCCTCCAGTTTCCGAGCGACGCTACGGCTGGACTGGAGTTGGGAAAGCGCGTGGCCACCAAGGTGATTGCCAAGGCAGTTGCCGATGGCTCCGATGCAGTATGGAAAGGCACCGTTCCGACCGGACCTTGCAAATGGACTGGCGAAAAACCAGGCAATGTGACGATGCCGGGCTGGAAGCCAATCTTGCTGACTTCTGCTGACGAATTCAGGCCGCCTGCCCCGCCTGACTGCCACTCTGCAACGGTGAAAGCAGACGTCGATGCCGTACGTGAGTTCGAGCGGAAATTCTCGAACAACTACAAAGCGTTCTTTTGGCAAAGCCCGGCGGGAGCGATGACAAGCTGGTATGACTATGCCAGCAAGTGGATGTTTGAAGACAAGACAGATGCCAATCCCCCGCGGGCCGCGCGTACTTACGCGATGCTGGCGGCGGTTTTCCATGACGCGTTCATTGCCAGCAACGACGGCAAGTATGCATACTGGTACTTGCGGCCCAGCCAACTTGACGAAAACATCACACCGCTGTTCGCGGTGCCTAACTTTCCCAGCTATCCCTCGAACCATTCAACGCTTTCGACCGCCCGGAGCGAAGTTTTGGCCTATCTCTTCCCCCGCCATGCTGAGTTCATCCGCGCGTTGGGCAAAGAGGCTGGCGATTCCCGAATCTGGGCCGGCATTCACTACGAAATGGACAACAAGGCGGGTGTGGCACTCGGCAAGGCGGTTGCAGAAACGTTTATTGAGCGTGGAAGGATGGATGGAGCCGACTAGCAATTTGCTCGCGCGATTCTGGAAGAACGTTCTGGTGTTGTTACGCGCCTTGGGAGCTGGTGGGGATTGCCGAATGGGATGAGAAATCCGTGTTGCCTGCTCTTTGCATCGTATCGGTTTCATTCTTGCCTAAGCGGCAAGGCCCGCCGCTTCTGGACTCCCGTCGGGTCCTTTCGCCGATTGCTGTCAAAATCCGGGGTCATGTCTCAAGAGGAGACAAATACTTGGGCGGAACGTTTCCCGAGCGATTGCGTGAATCGGTATCTTCTTCGGCGCCAGCAACTTTCACCGTTATGTCGCTAGCGGCCATAGGGTTCGAACACGCAAACTTTTTTGCAGGCGGGGACGGAGTTGTCGCGCGAAAACGTGCCTGAAATCCCGATTTGTATGGCACCTGTGCGACAGTGTCAGCCGGACGGGGTATGCGCTCGCCTGCCATTTCGTTGGCCAAGATCGGAAACCAGAAAAACTCTCCTGTCCGCCCTACCGTCGCGTCTGGGTTAACACGGCCGACGCTGTCTCGGGTTGAACGAGTGTCCATCAAATCCGTTCCACGTTTTTAATGGGAGATAGGGTAACAGCGGGACGAAGAGGAACACGCCGGGTTGTCAGAGGCGAGCCGTTCTTAAATAGGCGACCCTGAACGCTCATTCTGTCATCCCCTTGACGTCAAGGGTGAGCCGCGCCCCTTTCTGAAACGTCGTTCCGCCCCCACCGCTTTTTGCCAACATACGGTTCTGGGCGTCCTGCAGTTCGCGGACAGCCCCGTCATAGTCAAGATGGGCCACGACGTGATTGCGGACGACGGCGGTCCCGTCAACAAAGACGTCCTTCACCGCACGATCGGCCGCGCAATGGAGAAGATTGCGCAGCGGATCATGCACAGGTTGCATGCCCGGCGTCGTCACGTCGATCAGAACGACATCGGCCTTCGCCCCGACCTTGAGCCTGCCGATGTCACTGCGCCCGAGTGCCTCGGCGCCCCCGATCGTCGCCGCATTGAAAATGCCGTGCGTATCGATTTCCGCAAAACTGCGCCCAGCTATGCGCGCGCAGATCAGCGCCTGGCGCATTTCTTCAAGCATGTTGAAGGGATAGCTGTCCGTGCCTATGCCAATGGTAACGCCTTCACGTTGATAGGAGCCGACCGTCTCGAGCGTCATGCCGCTGCGCGCAAACGTAACCGGGCAATGGGCGACCGCCGTGCCTGTCTGCGCCAAACGGACAATGTCATTGCGTGTACGCTGGCGCGTCCAGGAATGATGATCGGCAAAGATGCAATGGCCAAGGATGAGGTCTGGCCCGAGGACACCTATGGCGTCAAGGTGCTGGATCGCCGTTCGCCCATGGCGGCGAAGAAGCTCTTCATGTTCGGCCATGGTCTGCGCGGCATGAATGGTGATGCGCACGCCGCGCCGGCGCGCCGCGTCAACGGCTTCGGCAATGAGGTCAGGGTGGCATGTCTCGATCTGCGCGGGGGCAACGACCCCGTGAAGCCTGCCGCTGGGATGGGCACTGACCGCATCGACGAGCGCAAGCGCCTCTTTGAACCTGTCCTTTCCTGCTTGATCGTCCCAGTCGAATTCGAGGCGGTGGCTGTCCACGACACGCCATTGCGCCTGACGAAAACCGGGAGCGAGGTAACCGCGCAGGCCGCTTTGCGCCATGGTCGAAATCCAGCGCGGATGATTTGCGGCAATGTCGAGCATGGTCGTTACGCCGCTGCGCATGAGATCGCCCAGCATGACCGTCTGTGCTGCAGCCTGCGCGTCCGTGTCAGCATCAAGCAAGGCGGAGAATTCGTAAAGTGCATTGCCCCACAGCGCCGGCGTGCCGGCATCCTCGAAAAGGCCCTTGGCCAACGGTTCGTCGCCCGAGTGACAATGAATATTGACGAGACCGGGCATGACCATAAGACCCGCGCCTGCAATCTCTTGGCCTGCCGCGCCGGCATAGTGGCCACCAACCTGCACAATCCCGGCGTTCGAGAAAGCCACATCACCATCGCGCCTATAAACGTGGCTGCTGGTTTGGCTATCCCAGGCGACAATCCAGGCTGCGTTGCGAATGACGGTAACTTTTTCAGTCATGACCAACTCTAAATCTGCGTTCAAGAAAGCGGCTGTAGGCGCCCATGATGGCGCTGAAGATCAGATAGACGACGGCGGCAAAGACATAGCCTTCGAGCACCGCGATCCCCTGCCATTGCGGATCGCGCATTGCCGCGCGCACCGTATCAAGGAAATCCAGAAGTCCGACAATGGTGACCAGCGTCGTGTCCTGAAAGAAACCAATGAACAGCGAGACCAGCGGCGGAATGACGATTTTCAGGGCCTGTGGCAGCACGATAAGGCGCATGGTCTGCCAATAATGCAGGCCCATGGCGGATGCTGCCTCTGCCTGGCCCTTGGGAAGGGCCTGCAGCCCTCCGCGAACGACCTCGGCGATATAGGCCGCGGCGAACAGAACGATCGCCACCTGCGCGCGCAACAGGTTGTCGATGTTGAGGCCGCTTGGCAGGAACAGCGGCAGCATGACGGAGGCCATGAAGAGAATGCTGATCAACGGGACGCCGCGGACGAGTTCAATGAAGACCACGGAAAGGACGCGAATTGCAGGCAATTGCGATGCGCGCGCCAGCGCCAGCAGCACCCCGAGTGGGAAGGCACAGACGAGGCCGACGACACAAAGCATGAAGGACAGTGGCAAACCGCCCCATTTCGACGTCGGCACATAGCTGAGGCCGGCAGATCCGCCCAGCATCAACCAGAAGATGATGGCACAGGCAAAAACGGCGCCGAGAACAAGGCGACGTCCCCACAAGGCCGGCGTCATGGCAGCGGCGCATGTGCCAAAAAACAAGAAGAGACAAAGGAGCGGCCGCCACTGCTCTTGGAATGGATAAAAGCCGAAGAGCATGAAACGGAGCTTGGCAACGAGGAACGGCCAGCAGGCGCCGCTTTCCTTCTGGCAGGTGGCCGGGGTCCCGGTAAAGACGGCGTCAAGCAATAGCCAGTCAATGACGTGCCTGAATGCCCAGGCAATCACGAGAACGCAGCCGAGCGTGATAATGCTGTTGCCGGGCGAGCCGAAATACGGTTTCAGCTTGCCTTGCAAGGAGAGCGACGGGCGGTAGCGTGGCGCGGGCGATAGGGAAACATTATTAGCGGTCATGTCACCTCTGCCTGAGCGCGACGCGCGTATTGTACCAGTTCATGAACAGGGAGATCGTGATGGAAAGGCCAAGATAGACCAGCATGAACAGGGCAACGGGCTCAATTGCCTGGCCCGTCTGGTTCATGGTCGTATTGGAGACCATCACGACGTCGGGATAGCCGATGGCGATTGCCAGTGACGAATTCTTGAAGACGTTGAGATAGGCGCTCGTCATCGGCGGGATTATTACCCGCAAGGCCTGGGGCAATATGACCAGCCGCATAATACGCGCGGGTCGCAGCCCGAGCGCCGCTGCGGCCTCGCGCTGACCTTTGCGGATTGAAAGGATGCCGCTGCGAACAATTTCGGCAACATTTGCCGAGGCGCTCAGAGCAAGGCCGACGAGGAGAGCGACAAATTCCGGCGTAAGCCGGGTACCGCCGGCCAGGCGAAACCGTCCGGGTTCGGGCAGACTGAAAGTAAGATCAGGGCGAAGGATGAGCCACGCCAGGACCCCCGGCCCGAACACCAACACACCGATGAGCGGCCAGCGCGCCTGATCAGCGCCGCTTTCAATGCGGCGATGCGTCAGATGGCGCGCATAGCCAAAGGCCAGTGCGCATCCAGCGACAAGCGTGGCCGCAATGATGGTGTGGTCGATGTTCCATGCGACGGCGGGCACGGCAAGCCCGCTATTGCTGAGAAAGACGAACGGCAGAAGCTGCAACGCCTCGCGGACGGGGGGAAGGATGGTGACGATGACGGCGTAGCTGAGAAAGAGTAGCAACAGCAGCGGAACGTTGCGAAGCGCCTCGACATAGAGGAGCATCAGTCGGGCGAAGAGCGGATTTGACGACAGCCGGCCGATGCCAACCAGGGTGCCGATGATGGTGGCAACGATCGATGCCAGGATCGAAACGCGGATTGTGTTGAGGATTCCGACCAGCAGCGCCTTTGCATATGTGTCGGAGGGCTGATAATTGATCGGGGACTGGCTTATGACGAAGCCTGCCTCGCGCCAGAGATAGGAAAAGCCCGTGGCAATGTTTTGCCGCGCAAGGTTTTGCGAGACGTTGCCAAAGAGGTAAAGGCCGGCCGCGGCAACGCCCGCGACGCAGAGCCATTGATAAAGGATGCCACGCGTCCGATTATCGCGGAAATTCAACCCGAATGGTGTCTGCGCGACCCGCATTGGTGTCTCCAGGTAGCAACAAGGTGTTCTGATTGGCGAGCCGATGCGGAAAAGCAGTCCGGCACCGGCTCTTTTTTCAAAGGCTCAGCGGAAAGGCGCTGCGTAAAGCAGACCGCCATTGGTCCACTGATTGTTGGGGCCGCGCGTCAGGCCAAGGGCTGTTTTTTCACCGAGGTTGCGCTCGAACATTTCGCCATAATTGCCAACGCCCTTGATGGCATTGAAGAGCCACTTGTTGTCGAGGCCGAGCATCGGTCCAAGATCGCCCGTCACACCAAGCATGCGCTGGATTTCGGGGTCCTGGCTCTTTGCCATTTCGTCAATATTGGCCTGTGTGATCCCCTTTTCTTCAGCGGCGATGACGCCGTAGGCGGTAAAGGAGACGATATCGCGCCAGTTATCATCGCCCTGGCGGACTGCCGGGGCAAGCGGTTCCTTCGAGATGGTGTCGGGAAGAATGACGTAGTCGGCCGGGTTCTGGGCGACGGCCCTTATTGAGGCAAGATCGGATCGGTCGCTGCTCAGTGCGTCGCACCGTCCAGAGAAGAACGTGTTGCGCAGTTCATCGGGATTTTCGAAGACAACGGATTCGAACTTGCCATTATTGGCGCGGAAGAAATCCGCAAGGTTCTGCAGGGTGGTCGTGCCCGGCAGGATGCAGATCGCCGCATCGTTCAGTTCGCTGGCGCTTGTCACGCCAAGCTTTGCCGGCACCATGATCCCCTGGCCGTCGTAGAAGACGGTGGGGCCGAAGTCGAGACCGAGCGAGGCTTCCCTGGAGAAGGTCATCGTCGTCTGGCGCGATAAAATGTCGATCTCTCCGGACTGAAGGGCCTGGAAGCGGGTGTTGATGTTGGTGAGGACAAAATCGACCTTATCCGGCGCCCCCAGCACGGCGGCGGCGACCGCGCGGCACACATCCGCGTCGAAACCTTGCATGACGCCCTTGCTGTCGGCATAGGCAAAGCCGGCAACGTTCATCGATACGCCACATACAAGCTTGCCGCGCTTTTTGACGCTCTCTAGCGTCTGCTGGGCCGATGCGGCCGTGGCACCCGCTACGGCACAAGCTGCAAGCGACGCCAATACAACAAAACTCTTAACCCATGTTGATTTCATTTTGTTCCCTCGCGTTAGAATTTTTGTATACGATGATCACATTTATTGCATCCTGTCACGCACCAATATTTGCCAATGGCGATTGCCCTTCGCCGCGGTGGCCAAATCAGTGGTATTCAGATTTTTCGGACCGTTGTTGAGCTGGACGCCGCAACCCGGCCATGGCCTCGGCCTGGAGGAGGCCCGCATGAAACGAACAGACGAGCGGAGCGTCCCATTCCGGCTGCAGGCTTTGGGCAATGCCGGCGAGCGCCGCGCCGCCGATGATCACGACATCGGCGCCCTCCTCCACAATGGCTCTCTTGACGAGTACTCGAACAGCATTGCGCGCATCCTCGGGCCGCGCGGCGAGATCAAGGGCCTTTCCCGGGATGGAGTTCATGCCGCAGCATCGTTCTTGAAGGCTCTGCTGGCGCATCAATTCACGCAGCATGCCTGGCCAGCGCTCGCCGATCGTGACGATCGCAAAACGTTCACCGAGTTGCAAAGCCGACACGATCGACGCCTCTGCCATACCGACAACAGGAAAATCAAAGACTTCCTTGGCAGCGCCAATGCCAGGCTCACCAAAGCATGCAAGCAGGCAGGCATCGTAATTTTGCGGGCCGACTTCCAAAAGATGCCCCTTGACCGTCTCCATGATCGCATGCGCCGCCACGGCTGCGCTTTCGCGGTCGCTGATATATTCGGCACCAAAGCGAGCGGTTAGTGCGGTGATCTGGCGCCCGGATGGAAGAATCGCGCGGGCCTTTTCGCGCAGGCGCTCGGTCAGTACCGCGTTGGTGTTGCCATTGACGATGAGCAGGCGCGGATTGTCGCGTTCAAGCATGGCGGGTCCCTGGCATTTGAAGAGGCGCTGCAATTGATGGATGTCGAATAATGATGACCGTTGCCCTTGCCGTTGGCGTGAACATGACCGCGTACCCTCCCCCGATCACCCGCCGCCTGTGGTCGCGAGCAGCATGGCCGTCTGCCAATAACTCTACACGTTTGAAAAAGGATAGTATACAAAAATAAATATGAATAGCATACACAAATGCCAATTCACGGATTCGGTCTGATGCGATATAAGGTGATGATCAACGGATGGGTTTCACATGAACGAACAGACCTTGACCACGGCTAAAAAGCGCCAGCGTATTCCAAGCGGCAATACAATGTATGAGGCATTGCGGCGGGCCATCATCGAGCGCGCCCTGCGCCCCGGCGACAAATTGCCGGAGGATGTTATCGGTGATCGCTTCGGCGTTAGCCGCACCATCGTGCGCAGCGTGCTCGGCCGCCTGCATGGCGAAGGCCTGATTGATCTGAAGCCCAACCGCGGTGCGACCGTCGCGCAGCCAACCCTTGAAGAAGCCTATGATATTTTCGAAACGCGGCGCAGTCTTGAGCGCGATGTCGTGCGCCGCCTTGTCGAAAAGATCACGCCTGCGGAAATCAAAAAGCTCAAGGACCACGTCGCCCGTGAGGAAACCGCCCGCACCCAGGATTCGCCCGATTCAATTCGTCTTGCCGGCGAGTTCCATATTCTTCTGGCTGAAATGGCGGGCAATGCGGTGACGGCACGTTATGTCAACGAGCTCGTATCGCGATGCTCGCTTATTCTGGCCCTCTATGGGCGGCCACACTCTTCCGACTGCGCGGTCAACGAACACCTGGAGATTGTCGCGGCCCTGCAGAAGGGGGACAGCGAGAAGGCCTTTGCCGTGATGGACCATCATCTCGAAGCGGTCACGGAACGCGCATTGCTCACATCGAGCAACCACCAGCGTGATATTCGATCGATATTGGATGACTACGTGAAGTGATGCCATTTCCCCCGGGAAAATGGCGCGGCGGGTCACGATGCCTTCGCTGTTGCCTTGATTTGGCTTTTTTTTGTATATTCAGCCACCGACATGGTTTTCAGCTCGAAATAATCGCGGGTCGTCGCGTAGCCGTGTCCGCCCATGCGGCCGACCGCATCGAGCACCGTCGCATCGACGTAAAGTTTCTCGGCGTCGATAGCGTTTTCATGGAAATGTGCATAGGCGACTTCTCCGAGCACGATCTCGCGGCTTTCGCCGATGTTGAGGAACGAGTGCAGCCGGCATTCCAGTGCGGCCGGCGCCTCGGCTATCCGGCCCGCCGCCACGGCAACGCCCGGTGCGATCGTAAGACCGGCCTCGGCGATCTCGTCAACGCCCGCATCGAAGGGGACGGCGCATATATTCATCTGGTCCATGATGGACCCAGACACGATGTTGACCGTGAAACAGCCGGTTTGCCGGATATTGCGCACCGTATCCTTGGATTGCCCGCCAGGTGAATACTCGACACCGAGGGCGACAATGGCCGGATCGGAGGAAAGGCAATTGAAAAAGCTGAAGGGCGCGGCGTTGGCACGGCCATCAAGATCGACGGTCGATACCAGTGCGATCGGACGCGGCACGACCGTACCGATCAGGATCTTGTATCGTTCGCGCGGCGAAAGGGTGTTGAAATCGAAGGAAACGCTGTTCATCGGAGGTCTTTCGGATGCTGAGAGAAAGGAATGGGGAAAACGCCGCTATTCGATGAGATCGGTGTCGCGGGCATTGCTCCAGAACATCGCCGGGGTTCGCATAAGATCGTGGAGGCCAAGGCGATCGATCATCAGGTCGGTTTCGCGCTGGGCCGCATCAAGCACGGCATCCTGATCGACATGGACCGGATTGCGATCGCGCAAGAGCACTCGTCCACCGACGAGAACGGTGTGTACGTCATTGCCATTGGCAAAATAGGTGACGCGGAATTCCGGCATGTTTGCCGGATAAAGGTGCGGACGGCGGAGATCCACGAGGATGATATCTGCCTTCTTGCCGGGCTCGAGCGAGCCGATCTCGCGCTCAAGGCCGAGCGCCCGCGCGCCGTCGATGGTGCACATCTCCAGAACCTTGCCCGGCGGCAGCCAGCTCGGATCGTGGAAATGCGTCCGGTGGTAATGCATGCACTGCTGCATGTGCCGGAACATGTCGCCCGACCGGTCAGGCGCGGTCGCATCAGAGCCGATGGCGACGAGCACACCAGCTTGGAGGAGCTCTGGTACCGGGCAGCGGGCAAGTATCGAGGCAATCGCGCTTGGATTGTGAGCGATGCGGGTACCGCTTTGCGCGCAAATCGCAATCTCATCATCATCAAGGCCGGTTGCGTGCGACAATAGCGTGCGCGGCCCGAGAATGCCGATGTCGTTGGCGATCCGGATGCTTCCCCTTGTATGGCCATCCTGCATGAAGACGAGGCCATGGTCCTCGGCGAACGACTTGACAATCCGCGACTGAGCTATGGCTTCCTCGGCTCCGGGTGCCTCGAGGTTGTCCTGATGCAGTGTCGGCGTCAGCATGGCAAGGTGAAGGCGCTCATCATGCGTGCGGTGCCAGCGGTCAACCAGAGTCCTTGACGTCGAGAACTGATCTTCGAAAGAGACCGGATAATCTACGCGCTCGGAACCTTTCCAGCGGGCGTAGGTCAGGGGATGGGGTGGACGGGTCGTACCGACGGCCACGACCGAACGCGTGCCGATGCCAAGGACGCCTTCCATATGTGCATCGCCATAGTCGGGCTCGTCGGTACGCATGACCGAATCGCCGCCGCCCAGCAGCGAAACGCCGGTCGTCACGCCAAAGCGCAAGCGCTCAAGTGCGGCAAGCTGCGCTTCCGCATGCCAGAATTCCGGGGTCGAGCCGACCGTATAGGCACCCTGGCAAGCACGGTACCACAGGTCGCTGCGCCCGCCGCCAAGTGTCTTGATCAGACCGTGGCCGGCATGGGCATGACTGTCGATGAGGCCGGGCATGATGACCATGGAGCGCGCATCGATCACCTCGCGTGCCGGATGGTCGCGCGCCACCTCTTCGCTCGGACCAACGGCGACAATGCGCGTGCCCGTGATGGCTACTGCGCCATCTGCGATAATGCGGCGCTGCGGATCGATGGCAATGACGGTACCGTTCCTGATGAGAATATCTGCCATGGCTTGATCCTTACGCGGCCGTGGTTTCAGTTTTGATGATGCGGTCGAGCGACGGGGCAAGGCGCAGGAGTTCGCACGTATAGGGATGCTGCGGTGCCGAGAACAGCGTTTCGGTTTGCGCCAGTTCGACGATCTCGCCGCCCTTCATCACGGCAACGCGGTCACACATCTGCCGGATGACGGCAAGATCATGGCTGATGAACAGCATCGACAGTCCGGCAAGATCGCGCAGATCCTTGAGGAGATTGAGAAGTTGCGCCTGGACCGAGACATCGAGTGCCGAGGTGGGTTCATCGCAGATCAGCAATGACGGCTGTGGTCCGAGCGCCCGCGCAATGGCAATGCGCTGACGCTGGCCACCCGAGAATGCATGGGCGAACCGCTCCCCCGACTGGCCGCTCAACCCGACAGCTTCAAGCAGCGTTGCTGCATCGTCACGCGCCTCGGCGGCATTTGCGGCGAGCTGATAAAAAAGGATCGGCTCGGCTATCGCGGCATTGATACGCATGCGCGGGTTGAGCGCCGAATAGGGATCCTGAAACACCATCTGCAGCGACTGGCGCAGGGATTTCTTCCGGCGGGCTGCCAGGGCGACGCCTTGAAAGTGTACAGAACCCGAACTCGGCACAACGAGCCCGGCGATGGTGTTTGCGACGGTGGTCTTGCCGCAGCCGGATTCGCCGACGAGACCAAAAATCTCGCCGCGCCTTACCTCGAAGGAGACGCCCTTGACCGCCTTGTAAGCCGATGTCCGGCCGGGCAGGAACGAGCGCTGGCCGTATTCGACGCAAAGATCGCGGACCGCCAGCACCGGCGCATCGTTCGTGGTTTCGGCCGCCTGGCGCGTCTTGCTGCGCACTTTCTCGCGCGCGTTCAGCGTTGCAGGTGTCTCCTCGCTTGGTACCGGTAGCCGTTCGAGCCGGCTCTCGATCGGGGGCACGGCCGCGATCAGCGTGCGCGCGTAAGGCGCCTTTGGCGAGGTCAGGACGCTGTGCGCCGAACCGCTTTCGACGACGCAGCCATTCTGCATGATGGTCACGCGGTCGGCGATCTGCGCGACGACGCCCATATTATGGGTGACGAGAAGCACGCCGACGCGCCGCTCATTGGCAAGGTCGCGGATGAGTTTAAGGATCTGTGCCTGGACTGAAACGTCAAGCGCTGTGGTTGGCTCGTCGGCAACGATCAGCTGCGGATCGCAGGCCAGCGCCGTTGCGATGACGACACGCTGGCGCTGGCCGCCCGATAGCTGATGCGGGTAGCTTTTAAGCCTGCGCTCCGGCTCGGGGATCCCGACCGCCGTCAAAAGTTCAAGCGCCCGTGCCCGGGCTTGCCTGCGCCCGATCTTCAGATGGGCAAGCATGCCTTCGCATAGCTGGCTTTCCACCGTGAACAGCGGATTGAGGCTGGTCATCGGGTCCTGGAAAATGGCCCCGACGTCGCGGCCGGGGACGATGCCTTCGGTGCGCCCGGTCCGGGTGTTGATCTGTTTGCCGGCGATGGAAATTGACCCGGACGCGATGCGCCCCGGCGCCTGCAAAAGGCCCATCAGCGCATTGCCGACGGTCGTTTTTCCGGCGCCCGACTCGCCGACCAGCGCGTGAATTTCGCCCGGACGGATGGTCAGATCGATATCGTTGACGGCAACGAGCGTGCCGCCATTGGTGAGCGGATATTCGACTCGCAGCTTCTTGATGTCGAGTGAAGGTGGCATGGGAGTATCCATCAGTGCGCCATCAGCTTGGGGTTGAAGCGGTCGCGCAGGTAATCACCGATCACATTGACCGCGAGCACCAGGACGACAAGAACGGCGGCAGGCATGACCGCAATCCACCAGAGTCCTGAGAAGAGGAACTGGTTGCCAATGCGGATCAGAGTGCCGAGCGAGGGATAGGTTGCCGGCATGCCGGCGCCGAGGAACGACAGCGTCGCCTCGGTCAGGATGGCGCCGGCAAGGTTGATCGTTGCAATCACCATGACCGAACTCATTACATTCGGGAGGATGTGACGCAGCATGATGCGGCGCGACGGCAGGCCGATGACCTTGGCGGCCCGCACGTAATCGCGCGCATTTTCCACCATGGTCGAGGCCCGCACGGTGCGCGCATACTGCACCCATTCATTCAGGGCGATGGCGCAGATCAGGATGACGGGCGCCCAGTCGGTAACGGTCTCCGCGCTCAATTGCGCGCGGGCAACGCCGCTGATCAAAAGTGCGACAAGGATCGTCGGAAAACTGACGAGGACGTCGCCGACGCGCATGAGCATCGTGTCGATCAGTCCGCCGAAGTAACCGGCAATCAAGCCCAGGGTGACGCCGACCATGGCGGCAAGCAGGACCGCGCCTATGCCGATGAGAATAGAGATGCGCAGGCCGAAGAGAATGACCGATACGAGATCGCGCCCCTGATTGTCGGTTCCGAGCAAAAAGCGCGGATCACCGCCCTCCATGAACGAAGGGGGAATTTCCATATCGATCAGCGAATAGGATGAGACGTCGCGCGGGTCCATCGGCGCGATCATCGGAGCGAAGACGACGAGGACGAGCATTGTGGCAAGGACGAGACCCGCAATGATCACGGAAACCGGCGGCAAGCGATGCAGGAGAAAAGCGCGTGTTGTCATCACTTCGTCCTCAGGCGGGGATCAATGAATGTGTAGAGAATATCGACGACCATGTTGATCATGACGAACAGGAAACCGACGAAAAGGAGATAGGCGGCCAGCACCGGAATATCCGGGTAGCCGACTGCATTGGTGAACAGGAGCCCCATGCCCGGCCACTGGAACACCGTCTCTGTGACGATGGCAAAGGCGATCAGCTGCCCGATCTGGAGGCCGGTGACGGTGACGACCGGCATGAGCGTATTGCGCAGCGCAAGGCGCCCGTAGATATATGAACGCGGCAGCCCGCGTGCGAAGGCGAAGCGGATATAGTCGGACGACAGAACATCGATCATTTCCGA
>NZ_JBBNAM010000181.1:0-6170 GCF_037994425.1 Phyllobacterium sp. | reverse complement strand
ACCGCGTCAAGGAATACATGATTGCGTTTCTCGTGCTGGAAACGCTGATGATCGGCGTATTCTGCGCGCTCGACATCGTGCTCTTCTACGTGTTCTTCGAAGCCGTGCTCGTTCCGATGTTCATCATTATCGGTGTCTGGGGCGGCAAGCGCCGCGTCTATGCGAGCTTCAAGTTCTTCCTTTATACGTTGCTCGGCTCGGTCTTGATGCTGCTTGCGATCATGGCCATGTACTGGCAGGCCGGCACGACCGACATTCCAACGTTGCTCGCCTACAAGTTCCCGGCCTCCATGCAGACGTGGCTATGGTTGGCATTCTTCGCCTCCTTCGCCGTCAAGATGCCGATGTGGCCGGTCCACACCTGGCTTCCGGACGCGCACGTCGAAGCCCCCACGGCGGCTTCTGCAATCCTTGCAGGCATTCTCTTGAAGCTCGGCGGCTATGGTTTCATCCGCTTCTCCCTGCCGATGTTCCCGCTTGCCTCGGCCGATTTTGCACCTTTGATCTATACGCTCTCGGTTGTGGCCATTATCTACACGTCCCTCGTCGCGTTGATGCAGGAAGACGTGAAGAAGCTCATCGCCTACTCGTCGGTCGCACATATGGGCTATGTGACGATGGGTATTTTCGCGGCCAATGAGCAGGGCATTCAGGGTGCGTTGTTCCAGATGCTGTCACACGGGCTCGTCTCGAGCGCGCTGTTCCTTTGCGTCGGCATCATCTATGACCGTACCCACACGCGCGAAATCTCGGCTTACGGCGGCCTCGTCAACAACATGCCAAAATACGCCGTGGTCTTCATGATTTTCACAATGGCGAACGTGGGATTGCCGGGTACCTCCGGTTTCGTTGGCGAATTCCTGACCTTGCTTGGCGTCTTCCGGGTCAACACCTGGGTTGCATTGTTCGCGGCTAGCGGCGTTATTTTTTCGGCTGCCTATGCGCTGTGGCTCTATCGCCGCGTCATCTTTGGGGTGCTCGAGAAGGATAGCCTGAAATCGCTCCTCGACATGACGACGCGTGAGAAGGCGGTAGTCTATCCGCTGGTGATCCTCACGATCTTCTATGGCGTCTATCCGATGCCGGTCTTCGACGCGACGGCAAGCTCCGTCCACGCCATCATCAATCAGTACAATAATGCGCTGTCCTCGGCTGCCACAGTGGCGCTGAAATAGCAGGAAGAGGCCTAACCGACATGATTGCCAACTTGACGCTTATGGCTCCTGAACTGCTCATCGCGGCGGGCGCGCTCGTGCTGCTGATGATTGGTGCGTTTTCCGGGGAGCGGGCAAATGGTCTGGTCAGCGGCCTTGCGGTTGCGCTGCTGCTTGCCGCGTTGGCGCTTGTCGTTCTGTTCCCGCAGGACGGCCACGTCTTCGGACGCGCCTTTGTCAGCGACCCGTTTTCGCGCTTCATGAAGGTGTTGACGCTGGTTGGCTCCGTCGTGACGCTCGTGATGTCGGCGGGTTTCGCCAAGGAAGAGAAGTTCGACAAGTTCGAGTTTCCGATCCTCGTTCTACTGGCGACGCTTGGCATGCTGCTGATGATTTCTGCCAATGATACGCTGTCGCTCTATCTCGGCCTCGAATTGCAGTCGCTCGCACTCTACGTGGTTGCCGCCATCAACCGCGACAATGTCCGTTCGACTGAGGCCGGCTTGAAATATTTCGTTCTCGGTGCGCTATCGTCCGGCATGCTTCTGTACGGCATTTCGCTCATCTACGGCTTTACGGGCCATACAGGCTTTGAGGCGATTGCCCAGGCGATAAGCGGCGGTGAGCGACAGCTTGGCGTGGTCTTCGGGCTCGTGTTCATCCTGGCCGGGCTTGCGTTCAAGATTTCAGCGGTTCCGTTCCATATGTGGACGCCCGATGTTTATGAAGGTGCGCCGACGCCGGTCACGGCTTTCTTTGCATCGGCGCCCAAGATGGCCGCCATGGCCCTTCTGACCCGCGTTGTCATCGAAACGTTCCAGCCGATTACGCATGATTGGCAGCAGGTTGTCGTTTTCATCGCCATCGCCTCCATGGTGCTCGGTGCATTCGCCGCCATCGGCCAGCGCAACATCAAGCGGCTGATGGCCTATTCGTCGATCAGCCACATGGGTTACGCGCTCGTTGGGCTTGCTGCCGGCACTGTCGTCGGCGTGCGCGGCGTTGCCATCTACATGCTTATATACCTCGTCACCACGCTTGGCACATTCGCCTTCATCCTCGCGATGCGCCGCAAGGATGGCAATGTCGAGCAGATCAGCGATCTATCCGGTCTCTCGCGCACCAATCCGATAATGGCGACGATCCTGACGATCCTGATGTTTTCGCTCGCGGGCATTCCGCCGCTCGCAGGATTCTGGGGCAAGTGGTACACCTTCCTTGCCGCCATGCAGGCCAACCTTTATGCGCTGGCGATCATCGGCATTGTCGCCTCGGTTGTGGGTGCCTTCTATTACCTACGCATTATCAAGATCATGTGGTTCGATGAACCAGCGGGTGCCTTCGAACCGGTCGCCGGCGAACTGAGGCTCGTTCTTGGTGTCTCCGGTCTGCTGGTACTGTTCTATGTCCTCGTGGGTGGGCCGGTCAGCACCTATGCGGAAGCTGCCGCCAAAACCTTTTTCTGACGAATATGGGCTTTTCTCTTTCGCCTCTGGCCCAGCAAAACGGCTACCACCTTGAAGCCTTCGAGACAATCGGTTCGACCAACGCCGTAGCGCTTGAGCGAGCGCTTGCAGGAGATGCGGGAAAGCTCTGGATCGTTTCAAAGAAACAGGAGAGCGGGCGCGGACGACGCGGACGCGTCTGGGCGACATCGCACGGAAACC
Organism: Phyllobacterium sp.; assembly: GCF_037994425.1. Lineage (NCBI taxonomy): Bacteria > Pseudomonadati > Pseudomonadota > Alphaproteobacteria > Hyphomicrobiales > Phyllobacteriaceae > Phyllobacterium > Phyllobacterium sp. The sequence continues at coordinate 3,349 of NZ_JBBNAM010000181.1, read as the reverse complement.
TTGCAGCGTCGCTGCTCCTCACCGGTTCTTTCGACTTGAAGGCAGCTGCAACGCTCGGCTTTGTCGCCGGCCTCGCATTGGCGGATGCGCTCGATGCCGTCTGCCCGTCAACGAAATTTTCGGTGGGTCTCGATGGCGCCAACAATGGCGGCCGGGGCACCTCATCCTTGCGGGTTGAATTGAAATGGCCGAACGATCTGCTTGCGGATGGGGCGAAGCTCGCGGGTATCCTGCTTGAATCCACCCAACTGCCGGGCGATCGCTTTGCCATCGTCATCGGTATTGGCGTCAATGTCGTGGCTTATCCTGAGGACGTTCCCTATCCGGCAACGTCGCTTGCCCGCCTTGGTGCTGATTGCAGCGCCGAGACCCTATTCCTGGCATTGTCCGACGCCTGGGAAGAGAACAGCTGGGTCTGGAACGACGGGCGCGGGCTTGCCGAGATTCGCAGGCGCTGGCTGGCGCGGGCGGCGGGCCTAGGCAGCGAAGTTGCGGTGCGAGTCGACGGGGCGGTCCTGCGTGGTATATTCGAGACCATCGATGAAGACTGCCGCTTCGTCATTCGTGACGGCGATGGCGAGCGGGTAAAAATCGCGGCCGGTGATGTACATTTTGGTGCGGTGGCGTCCGCAAGGGCTGAATAGAATTCGGCTATTAGGAGTATAGATGGCGAATTCCGATCAGGCTGAGCTTGTTTTCCTTCCACTTGGCGGTGTCGGTGAGATCGGAATGAACTTGGCCATGTATGGCTATGGCCCCGCGCACAAGCGCGAGTGGGTGGTCGTCGACATGGGTGTCAGCTTTGCCGGCCCTGAGCTGCCCGGTGCCGATCTCATCTTGCCCGATATCCGCTTCCTGCAGGCGGAGCGCCAAAATCTCAAGGGTATCGTGATCACCCACGCCCATGAGGACCACTATGGCGCACTGCTCGATCTGTGGCCGCTGCTCAACGTTCCAGTCTATGGAACGCCGTTCACTGCCGGACTGCTCGAAGCAAAGCGGCACGCGGAGCCAGGCGCGCCGGATATCCCAGTGACGGTCTATCGTGCCGGTGAGACTTTTAATGTCGGTCCGTTCGAGTTCGAGGCTCTGGCGGTTACCCACTCGATCCCGGAACCCGTGTCGCTCGCTATCAAGACACCGCTTGGTACGATCATCCACACGGGCGACTGGAAGATGGATCCGGAGCCATCCATGGGCCCGCTGATCAACGAGGCGCGTTTCCGCGCATTGGGTGACGAAGGCGTTCTTGCGATGATGTGCGATTCGACAAATGCATTGCGCGAAGGCGAATCGCCCTCCGAACGCGAAGTCGGCGAGAGCCTGCGCAACATTATTGAGAATGCGCGGGGGCGCGTTGCAATCACGACGTTTTCGTCGAACGTTGGCCGCATTCGCTCGATCGCTTTGGCGGCACACGATGCGGGCAGGCAAGTTCTCGTACTGGGCCGGTCGATGAAGCGAATGATCGACGTGGCAAGCGAACTTGGCTATCTCGACGACGTGCCTGAATTCCTGTCGGAAGACGACTATGGCTTTATTCCGCGCGAGAACATGGTGATCATCCTTACCGGCAGCCAGGGCGAGCCGCGCGCGGCGCTGGCAAAGCTTGCCCGCGATGAAATGCGCAACGTCGCGCTTTCTGCCGGTGACCTGGTAATCTATTCGTCCCGAACCATTCCTGGAAATGAAAAGCCGATTATCGAGACGAAGAATCTCTTGATAGAGCAGGGCGTTCAGATCATTTCGGACGACGACCAACTGGTTCACGTCTCGGGGCATCCGCGCCGCAATGAGTTGAGGCGCATGTATGAATGGGTCCGTCCCCGCATTCTTGTTCCGGTGCATGGGGAGGCAGCGCATCTTGTTGCACAGGGTTCGCTCGCCGCGATGGCGGGCATTCCCGAGGTCCCGCAGGTGCGCAATGGCGACATCCTGAGGCTGGCGCCCGGCAGGGCGGAGATCGTCGACCAGGCGCCATTCGGCCGGCTCGTCAAGGATGGCAAGCTTATTGGTGATGAGGAAGAGGTCGGCATCGTGGAGCGTCGCAAGCTTGCCTATGTTGGGCACGTGGCCGTTTCGATGCTGCTTGACGATAATTACAACATCATCGAAGACCCGGAGATCGTTCCTATTGGCCTGCCGGAAAGTGACGAAGAGGGCGAGCTCCTTGAGGACCTGCTCTATGACGCTGCGGTCAGCGCCGTGCAAAGCATCCCGCGCGAAAAGCGCCGTGATTTAGGCATGGTACGCGAGGCGGTGCGCCGCGCCGTGCGGGCGGCGACGAACGAGGTCTGGGGCAAAAAGCCGGTCGTCACCGTCTTCGTGACACGTCCGTAGGAATAGCGCTGTGCTGGGCCGTCTCAACCATATCGCCATTGCCGTGCCTGACCTTGGCGCCGCATCCGCCACCTACCGGAATATGCTAGGTGCAAAGCTAACCGAGCCGCAGGCCTTGCCCGAACATGGCGTGACCGTCGTATTCATTGACGTTGGCAATACCAAGATCGAACTCCTCGAGCCGCTGGGGCCCGATTCGCCCATCGCAGCATTTCTCGCGAAGAACCCATCCGGCGGCATGCACCACGTCTGCTACGAAGTGGCGAATATCATTGCCGCGCGGGATCATCTAAAACGAGAGGGTGCCCGCATCCTCGGAGACGGTGAGCCTAAGAACGGCGCGCACGGCAAACCCGTTCTTTTCCTCCATCCGAAGGATTTCAACGGGACATTGATCGAACTGGAGCAAGAGTAAATGCCCATCGCGACCGCAATGGCAGTCTATTTCATTCTGTGGTGGCTGACGCTTTTCACCATGCTGCCGATCGGCCTGCGTACCCAGGGCGATGAAGATGACGTGACCCTTGGAACGCCAGCCAGCGCCCCGCACAAGCACCGCATGGGCAGGGTCTTCCTTCTGACGACGATCATATCGGCGGTTATCTTCGCGATCTTCTACATCGTGAACCAGAAGTATGGCTTTGGCGTCGATAATTTCCCCGTTCTGTTCCCACAAGCCGGATAGGGATCTGCTCCGCGCTTATCAGTTTTGTTCGATTGAAATGCCTTTTTCGCCGATCTTGAGTTCGACGGCGGGCTTGGTTTCTTCGCGATAGATGTAGATTCCCAATCCGATGACGGCGACGAGGAGAGCTCCAACGATCAGGTAAAGGCCATTGCGATTCAAGATAAGTTTCCTTTTTGGTTGTCATGGATTGATTAGTATGCATCCGAGGAAGGACGCGGGATAAAGTCTCGCGCGTGAAGTGGGCCTGAGGTAGCCTGGCACGCGGGTTCAAGGGACCGTTTTTTGTGATGCGTCGTCAGCGTCCCTGCGAGCCTCGATAAT
>NZ_JBBNAM010000180.1:0-6598 GCF_037994425.1 Phyllobacterium sp. | reverse complement strand
GTGCCCCAGCGTTATCGGCCTCCGCCTTCGACGGACAACCCCACTATGATAGGCTCACTCGGTTTCCCCACCACTGGGATTCAAGTCATCGCGTGCCAACGCGTTGGCGAGTGCGATTGTTAGGCTCTCGCGCGTTCTGAAGCCAGATATCACGAGGTCAAGTGCTGTGGTGGTCACCGCGCGGGCGCACTCACTTCCGGGGTCGAATCGATTATGTAGGCACCAAGTCTGGATGACTGAGGTGAGAACTTCAGTCTCTTCGTCGCTCAGCGGGAATGTAAGGACTTGCATCTCAGCGCCCCCCACAATGACCCGAGCGCGCAGGACCTCCTATTGAGCCTTGCCCTGCGTCTGGTGCAGCTCCACATTCTACTCTTGCTCGGCAAGGCGGTCATTAGAAATACGAGGCCATCGCGGCAAACAGCGGGAAGCCTCCGCGGGCTGGTATGGGCAAAGACTTCCCTAGTGTCCCGCCCAGCCGCTAAGCTTTCGGGACCTGAGTATTTTACGCTCACTGTGCCGCACCACCACGGACTAAGGTCTTATGCATTGCACCTATGGCGGCGCCACATGGTCGCCTGGAGCGTCGTCTCTAGCTTGGCACAATTCCTCAGCGCAATTGGCCAGCACCTGATCATTTGAAAGGTGCACTTGAAACTCTTCGTCGTGGATTTGTCCCGAACGATACGCATCAATCAATGTCTGCTGCTCTTCGTTCAGAACACCTGTGTTGGCCCAGATGGCATCTAGCCCAGAGAGTTGGCTTTTCAATCTGCTATGGGTGCTGTCGGTGCTATCCGTCGGCATGATGCGGTTTTCCTTTGAGGAGAAAACTGATCAAAAGCCTTCGTGTTCCGAGTGGGTTTCGATGCTCATCGCGACAGGTGCCTCACCATCAAGCGGGCGGCCCTGATGCCCACACGTGCAGCGCATGAGGCCTGCGACTTGGCCCGGCGTCGATCGTTTCCGAGTTTCCGCTGGATCTCCCAAAGATCGATCGGCTTTCGGCGATTGCACTCGGGGCAAAGGGCGAACAACGCCTCGTACTGCGCCAACTCGCCGAGGGTTTTCTCGTGATCGCCTTAGGTGTGGCAGCTCAATGCCCAGCATCTTCTCTGCTGAGCTGTCGTACCTGATCTGGCACTTGTCGTTAAACGGCTGCAATCGTGTCCACGATTGCAGCCAAACTCGCTTGCGAAGTCATAGCGAAGTTCCGGCAGCGCCTTGTTGCCATAGCGGGTGAAGGCGTCTGCAGCGGTCATGGATCCGCTGCGTTGGCATTTGGTTCAGGAGTACCGGAGGGCATGCCCGATGAAGTCGGATGGGTAATAGGCCATGCGCATTGCGCCTCTCCTCGAGAGGTTGCCGGACAGCCGCATGTTGTCGATGATGTTGGTTTCTGCTCCCGCCCGAGCGCAAAGACATGTGGCCTTGAGAGCGCGCCGCGTCAAGCCCCGCAGCTTCGCATTCTTAGCCAGACGCTGGTGGACAAGGCAGAGTGCGTCGAAGACGTGGCTGACGAAAGAGCGGGGCAATCTGCTAGGATGCCGGCCTCCGCTTGACGGACGAGAACCAGGGTTTGCAGTTCTTCCGCTTCGCGCTCTTCAGCGGCGGATGAAGTAATTTCCTGCGGTATCGCTGATCTGAGAAGCTGATCGACCTTGGTTTGAAGCGCGAGCATGTCCCGGTTCTGAGAATGCTGCAGCAGCAAGACCAGCACCGAGATGAGCGTTCTTGCCATGTTGGCAATCAAGAACCACTCGTCGGGAAAACCGTCCAACGCGCTGTGAGCGACCCAGTAGGCCACTATGACGATCGCAAACGCCACCGCGATACTATGGCCAGCGACCGCGGCGGCGATGTCGGAGTGCCGAGGAAGTGCTTGTTAAGAATTCGCATAGTGGTTCCTGCTGCTTCCGCAGCCAGTTCAATCCAATTGGATGACGTCCCTGAAGGCCACCGTTATGAGGATCTTGCCATGATCGTCAGCGACCTCGAGCGCTCGTCCGTCGACCCTGTCCTGATGGAGCACAAGCTCGGCTACCATCTCCCGAGCGGCCTTTTCGGCTTCTGCAACGGCCTGAGAGAACGACGCCAGTTCCATGCCGTCGAGATCGGGCTCGTAGCGGTCGATGTCTCTGAGATGGAAGAAGAATTTCATTTTGCACCCGCGCTTCCAGGTGAGAACGCCGATACCTAGCGGTTGTTCCTGCCACATGTCTTGCAGGCTCAGGTATTCGAGAACGAAACCGGTCTTGCCGACGTTGTTTTCTGGCCTTCCCTGTTCGAGACGCGCCTCCCAAGTCATGCTCGGATCATCCATGACGGAGATCAAAGGTCGGATCGAGCGGGAAGGGATGTCGTTCATATCGGGGCGCAGCAATGCTGACCGTGACATTGACTTCCAGCTGCCGCCGGGGCTCTTCACCCATGCTGCGTTCCCCTACGGCTTGGTTCGCGATTGCAGGCACGGGCCAAATCGAAATCGTCGTTCCCATTAGGGGACACAATGAAACCTTTTGTTTTTCAGGCCGTTATCGCCATCATGAGCGATGCAAAATCAGATGTTGAGGCATGGGCCAATATCACCTCAGACAATGCTAAGACCCAGGACGACATCGAGCCTCCACCCGATGCCATTGAACCCGATATCCGGTTGACGCCTGAAGAGGCGGAACGAGCGCGAAAGCGCTATCTACTGAAACGCTTCTGGATAAGCGCTCGTGGTTACTGGGCGTTGCGCCGCGGAAGCTGGCTGGCTTGGACGCTGTCTATTGGGCTTCTTTTCCTGATTGCAGCCAATGTCGGGTTCCAGTACGGCATTAACGTCTGGAACCGAGAAATCTTCGATGCAATTGAGCAGCGTAACGGTCCGAGCGTCTATTTCCTGGGAGCACTTTTCCCACCACTTGTCTTGGGGAGTGTTGCTCTGGTCACAATCCAGGTCTACGTGCGCATGAAGATACAGCGGGGCTGGCGGTCGTGTCTGACGAGGGCACTGATCTCCCGCTGGTTGGCCAACGGCCGATACTATCAGTTGAATCTGATCGGCGGGGATCATCAGAACCCGGAAGCGCGCATGTCCGAGGATCTGCGGATTGCAACGGAATCTCCAGTCGACTTCATCGCGGGCGTGATATCCGCATTCGTTTCGGCGTCGACGTTCATCGTCGTGCTATGGACGATCGGCGGTGCATTAACGCTTCCGGTGGGTGGCGCTATGATCACTATTCCCGGCTTTCTGGTCGTTACCGCGGTGCTCTACGCCATAATCACCTCCGGTTCGATCGCATTCATCGGCCGCAAGTTTGTCCTAGTTTCCGAGGCGAAAAACCAGGTGGAGGCCGAGTTTCGCTATACCCTCACGAGGGTACGCGAGAATGGCGAGAGTATAGCTCTGCTCGGGGGCGAGGAAGAAGAGCAGAGCGATCTCGGTAGGACATTCGCCAATGTGCGGGGACAATGGCGGCTGCTTGCGCGACAATACATGCGAACCACACTCGTTTCGCATGGGTCGATGCTCATTGCCCCCGTTGTCCCGGTCTTGCTCTGCGCACCGAAATTTCTGGACGGCAGCATGACGCTTGGACAGGTCATGCAGGCAGCCTCCGCCTTTACCATCGTCCAAAGCGCCTTCGGATGGCTAGTAGACAACTATCCGCGTCTGGCCGATTGGAACGCGTCGGCGCGGCGCGTTGCCTCTCTGATGATGTCGCTAGACGGGCTGGAACGGGCGGAATTGAGCAAAGCCCTCGGGCGCATCCAGCACGGTGAGACCAGAGGTGACACGATGCTGAGCCTCGAGGATCTTTCGGTGTCGCTTGGTGACGGGACCGCCGTGGTCAAGGAGACACAGGTTGAGATCGGACCGGGGGAATGGGTGCTTGTTGCCGGAGAATCCGGATCGGGCAAAAGTACGCTGGTGCGCGCCATCGCCGGCCTCTGGCCGTGGGGAAATGGCAGCGTCAACTTTCATGCTAACAGGCAAATGTTCATGCTGCCGCAGAGACCGTACATCCCATCAGGCACACTGCGTCGCGCCGTCACCTATCCGGGAGCCGCGGATAGCTGGACGCCTGAGGAAATCGGTGCAGCGCTCGACAAGGTTGGTCTGGGTCACCTCGCTGAAAAGATCGAAGAGGACGCGCCTTGGGACCATACGCTGTCAGGCGGCGAGAAGCAGCGACTCGCCTTTGCGCGCCTGCTGCTTCACGATCCTGATATCGTCGTTCTGGATGAGGCAACCTCCGCACTCGATGAAACGAGCCAGGACGCGCTCATGGGTACCCTGGTCCGTGAGTTGCCGAAGGTTACGATCGTCAGTGTCGGTCACCGGGCGGAGCTTGAGGCGTTCCACAGCCGCAAGATCACGTTGGAGCGAAGAGAGGGCGGCGCGCGGCTCGTTAGTGACATTGTTCTTGAGCGAGGAAGAAAGCGAAATGTTCTTTCGCGTTTAATGCGGACGAGAAGGTGAAGTGTTTCGATCCCCGGCGACGGGCCCGGACGGGTTCTTCGTGTGTGTCGTCGCCAGGCGCGCGATCTCCAGAATGCAGCGTTCAATCGATCGAAGGTGCGCTCCTGGCTTTCAGAAGGTTGGCTATCATAATGTTCGCGAGGTCGCTGAACTGCCCGTTGGGGTATTTTACCAAATAAGCTTCCAACATATCCTTATTACCGGTCTCCCGTACCGTCTCCCAAAAGGCGAGTTCGATTGCAGGATCGTCTCCACTCCCTAAACCGCTCTCGAGCCGCGCGTTGGCCAGTTCGACGAATTGTCCGTGCGGAAAGCGCTCCAGGTAGAGAACATACTCGGCCGGGTCGTCGCTCTCCTGTACCGACTCCCAGAAGGCGACTTCGACAAGGTGACGCGCATCGTCGCTGTCTTGCGATAGCGACTGCGCGACAGAAGAGGAATGCTCTGGGTCTCCGACAAGGGAGGCTGTCAAATCGAGCGCGGGCTCTCCCTCCTGGTCGAATAGGACGCGGAACACCCGGAGGGGACGCGGGATGTTCTTAATAATTTGCTCTCCCAGGTCTTCGAAGGTTGCGTCCACACGATCGCGGAGATGATCCCTTACGCCCCGCGTCACACAGATGCCACCGACATCGGCGAGCCCCTCCAGCCGGGCGGCAATGTTGACCCCATCGCCGAAGATGTCTCCGTTCTTGACCAGAACGTCGCCCACGTTTATCCCGATGCGAAAGTTCATTCGACGGTCGATGGGAAGTTCCTGGTTGGCGCGCCACATTGCCTGCTGGATCGCAATGGCCGCATTGAAGGCATGGACGACAGACGGAAACTCGGCCAGCACGCTGTCGCCGGCTGTACCGAAAATCTGCCCGTGGGCCTTTTCAATGAGACCGTCGACGATCGTGCGATGCGACGTCAAAGTCGCGAGCGTCTGCTCCTCGTCAGTATTCATCAGCCGGGAATAGCCTTCTACATCAGCCGCGAGAATGGCTGCAAGCTTGCGTTCAAGCGGCGGTGCTTCCATTCGACCGGTCCTATCTGTTGACAGCGAAAGTTCTGCCATAAGCTACACGCGGATGAGAAGGGCGATAGCAAGTCGTCCGAGAGGCCGGCGCGATTTGCTGTTGCTCGCTTCCGCCAGATTGAGGACATCTTCCGCCAGGGTATGATGGTGGATGCTGGAATGACCGACGGACATCCGCAATTATCCGGGGGTTATTGGTCTGCTGGGACTTACCGGCTGGTTTCCAAACTACGGCTAAAGCCCCTGCTTTTTCCCGGCACTTTTGCCGTCAGAGCTTTTCGACCGCTCCTCAAAACGATCGGCACCTTTAGCGAGGTCCGAACCTTTTTGAGCTTCTACCTTCTTCTCCTCTTTTGCTGCGTTTTCTCTCAGTCCGCGCGCGGCATCCCGACCCTTGCTTGTGGTAGCTTGCTCGATACCCATTGCACTTTCTCCAAATATCTATGGGTAAGCACAACGGTTCGGCAGCGGGTTCGTTCCTGAGGGTGAAAGCCAGCGCCAACTCGGCCGCCGTTTTTTCGTTCCGCGTTGCTCCGGGGCCTTCTTTCCCATCGAAGAATTGGCCGTGATGATCAAAGTGGCGTGGCGAGTTGAATTTCCGGCCGGAGCATCCGGCGGAGTTTTGCTCTAGTTGCCTGCCTGGTTTTCGCCCCCCCAACGACATCTGACCTTCAAGGTAGAGTGGTAGGTCCATTCCAAAATAGGAGAACTTGCAATGCTCGACTTTACTATGTCTCAAGTTTTGACTGATCCGCTGATGCGTCAGATGCTCCGCGCCGACGGTGTGAAGCTGGGCAATTTCGCGATGCTCCTCGAGAAGGCCGCTGCGGGCCGTGGCCGTCGTTTTCCAAATGCAAATCATGGACTTGATGCCGAGGTTCGCGCCAACTAAACCTACGCGATGTAGACGGCCGGGAGGCGGTCGGAGCGAGCCCTTGAACGCTTCCTGTAGCCGAAACCGCTACCATTCTCTTGGGCGTCGTCGATAAGGTTGTCCTTAGTCAACGGCTGCTACTCCAGCAGATGCGCGTCAGCGTAAGCTTCAACCGAAATTATAGATGACGATGCTCCAGTCGTCGGTCTGTTTCATGCGCGGAACACTC
>NZ_JBBNAM010000179.1:0-5325 GCF_037994425.1 Phyllobacterium sp. | reverse complement strand
CTCGGCGGCGACGAGTTTGCCATCATCGCCGCAGGTTTGGACAATCCGATCGACGCAAGCCGTATCGCCCAGCAGATCCTCGACGAATTGCAAAACTCCAACGAGAACTCGAAAAGTGAGGACCTCGTTTCCACGAGTATCGGTATCGCCATCTATCCCAACGATGCCGACACCAAGGAGGTCCTGATAGGCCACGCCGATACCGCGCTTTACCGCGCCAAGGCCGAGGGGCGCGGCATCTACCGCTTTTATGAGACCACAATGGGCAAAGCTGCCAAGGAGCGCCGCCTTATCGAGCATGAACTTCGCCACGCCATTGGCCGCAACGAGCTCGGGCTTGTCTATCAGCCGCAGAAGTATCTGAAGACAGGCGAGATCATCGGCTTTGAAGCCCTGTTGCGCTGGCGCAATGCCGAGCGCGGGGACATTTCCCCGGCGCTTTTCATCCCGATTGCCGAGGAGAGCCGCCTCATCCTCCAGATCGGCGAGTGGGTGCTTCGTGAGGCGTGTCGATCCGCCGTTACGTGGAAAAGCGCGATCATCGTTGCCGTCAATGTTTCTGCCGTGCAGCTACACGATCCGAATTTTGCCAGCACTGTCCACGCGATCCTCGTAGAAACGCGTCTGCCGGCCTCGCGCCTCGAACTCGAAATCACCGAGACGGCACTCGTAAAGGACATGAACCGGGCGCTCCTCACGCTTCGCAAGCTCAAGGCGCTTGGGGTCCAGATAGCGATGGATGATTTTGGCACCGGCTATTCCTCGCTCTCCAATCTGCGCGCATTTCCTTTCGACAAGATCAAGATCGACGGATCGTTCATCAAGTCGATTCACGAAAATGAGCAATCGGCCACCATCGTGCGGGCGGTGCTCGGCCTCGGCAGGGGACTGGGGCTGCCGGTTCTTGCCGAAGGCATCGAATCCTCGGCGGAACTCGCGTTCCTTTCCGATGAACTCTGTCTCGTCGGTCAGGGGTACTATCTCGGCCGCCCCGACCACATCAGCACGTTCGAGTCGGACGTCACTGGCGATACGCGCGCGGACGCGAGAAAAACCCTGGCCCCCCTGAAAATGGCCAGAAACTAGGGTTCCATTTCAATACAGCATCCAGTCCGAGGATGTCAGCTGATCATTGCCTTTTGTAGGTCCAGCGCGACAACGGCAGGCGGGCCAGCCCAAATTGGGGATCAGGTTACACACATTGGCCGGATTGATCCGACCACCAATCGATCGTCTAATCATTGGTGTCAGCGTGAAAACGTTGATCGGGGTCGGGCGAGGATCGCAGTGCAATCCACGATCTCTTGCCCGGCCTTGATCTTTGATCCCCGCCATCTATGGTCGATGACTTTCTTTACGAAGTCAAAGCCTTTGGAAAAGCGTATGGTTGGAATGGACGATGATCTGACCAGCCAGGCATCCGGCTAACCATGACTGGACGCCGACCGTAGAAAATAGACAAGAGACGGGTCAAATTCTCAGCGAAGGACAACGGAACCGGAAAATTGACGTTGAGAAGTCTACCACTCCTGGCTCTCCTCTTGCTGCTCGGTTGTGATGATCGCCCCGGCGGGTGGTCCGCCATTGTTTATCCGGATCGAACCGATCGCACAAAGTTCGTCGTGACGCCGCATTTCACGATGGTGTCATATTGCCTGGAATCGGCAAAGGAGACGATGAACAAAATCCAGATCAATGGCGGCGGCGACTATGAGTGCGGCTATAATTGTGAAGAACACGGCGACCCTCACAGGATGAACGTCTGCGAGAAATACAGCAAGTAGCGGAGCGTTCGTCACGACAGATGTCAAACGATCTTTTCGGGCGGAGGCGATCCCATGGAACGTGCCATTGCGTGTGGCATTCCTCGCATAACTTGAGCCCACAGCCATTATGCGGGCCGGGCAATCCCTGAATTGTTCGGTGAGCACGCGGTTCCGGACCGCCTGTTGACGCGGCTCATAATCGCTTGGTTGCGGGTTCGAGTCCCTCCGGGCCCACCATTCGCTTTGAAATCATTACGAAAGCAGCCTTGGGCCCATCCTAGGCCCATTTTTAGAATGGGCCTACTTAGTCGATCACCTTGAAGGCGGCCCGGCGCTTAGCTGCTTGCCGCTCCACATCACGCCTCTCGCCGTCAACGAAGGCATCGGCAACTAGCTTCTTGCGGTTTGCTTCCTGGAGGTACGGATCAGCCTCGCGCGCAGACGAGTGGCCCATTGAATTCTGGATCTGGAGAGCGGTCGCACCGTCTTCCGCCAGCTTGATGCCGAAGTTCTTACGCAGCCCATGAAGTGTATAGCCGATCGTCCCTTCCTTCTTGTTGGCGACCGGAATACCGGCCTGCCGGCACCAGTGCTGCATCATTCCGGTTAGGCTCTTTTCGGAGAAAGGCTTGCCGTATCGATTGAGCAGCACGACGCCGCTGTCACGGTCCAGCGGCTCGAGCGCGATGGCCAGATCCTTACGCATCGGCAGAAACATTTCCTTGCCACCGGTGCGCTTACTGTTCTTCTTCTGCCGGAAGGAGAACGCCTGCATCTCGCGCGTCTCGCCGTTGCCAAGCTCGACTGCTTCGGTGATCAGTTTATCCCACGTTAGGCGGGCGATGTCCGAGCGACGATTACGGAGCCAGAGTGCCAGCTTTAAGCAGGTGCGGGCGGGGGTGCCGACCGCGTGGTGTGCGCGATACTGCGCGATGATGCCATCTGGCCACTTGCGATGTCCGAGAGTCTTCGGCACCGGGGCTTCAAGTGTGAAGGTCGGGTCGTATTCGATCCACTCCTGCTCGATGGCAATCTTCGTAAGCTTGCGAATCGCGACCAGCATGTGCTTGGCGACGGTCGGCGTGTTCAAACGGATGCCGTCGAGCAGCTTGCGGAGGTGCTTGGTCTTGATGTCGGCTATCGGCATGTCGCCCCATGTGACATCCATGTCGTCGACTACCTTGGTCGCCATGAACGCCATCAGCATCCTGTTGTTCTTGTCCTGCGTCTGCAGATCGTACGCGTCCCACTCCGCCGTACGCAGCAGGCGCCGATAGCAAGCGTTGACGGTCTTGGCGTTGAAAATGCTGGTCACGCGCGCCTTCTGGTCGGGGGTCACGCCTTTCGCGCATTGGTGATAGGCCTTTTCGAAGGCAGGCTCGCCCGGATTACCCGGCAGGTTGACCTGCTTGCCACCACCATCGCCGCCGGAACGCCACCGCCAGCGCAGTTTACCGTTCTTGGTGAACGAGGTGACGGTGTCGGATCCCTCAAGCTGGCCATTCGCCGTTCCCTTCACCATTGAATGGAGTGCAACCATCACGATATGGGCGTAGGGGGTCGGCCGACCCTGCTCCCACCCCTGATAGGTCGTAAGCGAAATTCTAAGCAGCGCGGCAGTCTGCACCTGTGTGAAGCCGATGCGCCCCCGCCATGCTCGCAGACGCTCATCGAAGCCGATCGGCGTAACCGCGCGGCTCTCGACGACATGCGTACCTCGCATACGATGGATTATCGGGTGACGCTAACCGCGGTAGGTACGAAGGAGGCCGAGGCGGTGTTTCTCAACCACCTCTCCGACGCCGATTTCGGCACCGAGGCTGCAATGGGTCTGCAAGTTATGTGGCAGGAAAGCAACGAGCCACGCCGGGAGGGGCGAGTCTTTCAGCCATGGCCGGATTTTGAGCGAGCTGCTGCCCGCCGGTTTGGAGATCGCAACGCCTCTACCAATGCGGCAGAAGCGATTCTCGCAGCTGCTACGGCAGCTAAGTCAGAAGGTACCCGAGAAGGACTAAGACGTGGGATCAAGCTCGCGGGGTGTGCCGTCTTACTGCCTCATGGGGAGAAGTCAGCGATATTTGCCGACCTCATTATCAGCGACGTCGAAACCAGCCTAAAACTCGTGCTTGCGCAACGGATGGTTGTCGGTGGGGAGGTTGTGCCTTCGACGATTATCGCTGCGTCGCTGCGGGTGCTCGTTGCTGAGCGATGGCTAGGTGACCACGAGGTGGCGCAGGCCTTTGATTGGCTGGAGCTCTTGCCGTTTTCCGATAATCCCATGACGTTGCTAGACAGATCGACCTCGTTACCTCGCGGTTAAAGTTTGCTGCATGGCGGATGAGGGATGTCGTGCTCGTGATACGATACCTCCCCGAGCGCGAACGCATTGACCTCTTGCGCGGCCTGGTCCAGCGGTTTCCTGAACTCATTGGGGAGTATAATTTATACGTTGCCCTGACGAATCCCGGTGATGCGACGCTGGAGTTTCTTTTGGAAATCGCCTCGGGGCGCTATCAGGGAAAGTCCATGGACCAGGGAACGCCGCATGACTATCCGCAGAAAATCTTTGAGCAACTGGCTCCGCAGCAACGAGACCATCTGCCCGAGCGCTTCGCTCGAGAAGAAAGCAGCGGGGCAAAAGTCTTTCTCGCGTCTATCCTATTGGCCAGCGGTGACCATGACATCTTTCTGATGCTCGCGGCCGACCCCATCGGCCGCAGTGTCATTGGCCAAGGCGGTTGGACCACACAGCAGAACCTTCTCTACATCCACCATCCCGTCGGGGAGAATGCATCCTACTATAATTTAATCCCTCGCGAGCTCCAGCGACTTCGGGAGGACTGTTCGACCTCACCCAATCTAGTGATGCAGAGGCAGCGGCCTTTGCCTCCGACTATCTTAATCGCATCGACGCGACGCGAGACGAAGAGGGCGGTTTCGATGCTGGTCCCAGGCATCCCTACATAGCTTCCGGACGACCGTGGCCAAATGTAACGCTTCCGGTCTAACGGCCGCTCTCGTCTGAGAATTCCATTGCCTGCTTACGTGCAGAGCCGATCCCGGATGAAGGAGTCTTTGTACAGAATGTACACTTTCCAGCACATTGCCTCTTGCGCGTATTCTTAGCGTACATTAATGCTAAGTTCGGTACTCTCTTAGAGGAAAGTGCACGAAAATGGCGATTGTCGGCTATGCGCGTGTGTCCAGCGTCGGACAGGATCATGCGGGACAGATGGAACGGCTGAAGGCGGCCGGTGCGACCAAAATCTTTCAGGAAAAGCGCTCGGGCGTCGATCGCGAGCGCGAGGAGCTGCAAAAGTGCCTGGACTATGTGCGGGAGGGTGACACACTTTTGGTAACGAAGCTCGATCGCCTGGCGCGCTCGGCCGTCGATCTTTATGCCATCGTGACCCTGCTGGACGGCAAGGGCGTGGCTTTCAAGGTGCTGGACGATGCGGCCGTTGATACGACAAGTCGTAGCGGCAAGCTGGTCATGGGCGTCCTCGCGCTGATTGCCGAGTTTGAAACTTCCATCCGGCGCGAGCGGCAAATGGAAGGC
>NZ_JBBNAM010000178.1:0-9479 GCF_037994425.1 Phyllobacterium sp. | reverse complement strand
GACCGGCAACGTATCGTTGATCTCTGATCACGTATCGATCGGACAACTTATCATCGCCACGGCCTTCGCGTCCATTGTCGCGCTTTTTGTCCTCGGGGCGTTCGCCGCTTCACTCTTTATCCAGCTAGGCAAACATAAGAACTGGCGCAGAGTCTATGCTCTCACACTGCTTGCAGAAGCGTGCTTGCTACTGGTGGTGGGAGCGCTTGATATTCAGGGCTCCGGCCTTTCACGAGGCACGCTGATCGTTGGCATACTCAGCTTCACCATGGGTATCCAAAACGCCGCCTCAACGCGCATATCAACGGGGCGTGTCAGAACCACCCATGTCTCGGGCGTAGCTACAGATATCGGCGTAGGACTGGCGACTTTGTGGCGATCACACAGCGCCGAAGCCAGCATTGCAACAATTCAGCGGTTGAAGCTGCATTCTGCAACGATCCTGTCGTTCCTGATCGGTGGAATCGCCGGGGTGGTAGCATACAGGTTCGTCCAAGGTGCCGTTTTCTGGGCAGCTTCGCTTCCGCTTTTCCTGCTGTGTGCAAGGTATCTCAGGCGCTGACGTTCCGCCATCGCGACCTCGGCTCGGTCAAAGTCCGGAACCTGGGGCTTTTACGAAGTCGATAAAGGCACGAAGCGTGGCCGGCATCTGCCGCCTGCTCGGGTAGTAAAGATAGAAGCCACCGTAATACGGGCACCAGTCCTCAAGCACTCGCACGAGACGCCGCTCTTCAACATAGGGCGATACCTGATCCTCGAATGTATAAGCGACGCCAGCGCCAAGAAGCGCTGCCTCTACCATCATATCCTGATCATCGACCACCAGGGCGCCGCCTACCTCCACGCTGAGTTCGACTCCACCTCGCTCGAATTCCCACGCATAAAGTCGACCGCTGCCGAAGCGGAGTCCGACACAGGGAAGGCCCCGGAGATGATCGGGCATCGTGGGCTTCGCGTAGCGTTCAAAGAACGCGGGTGATGCGACAATGGCGGTGCGCTGACGTGGGCCGATCGGCACTGCAATCATGTCCTGAGCAATCACCTCGCCGAAACGAATCCCGGCATCGAAGCCTTCGGACACCATGTCGACGAGATTGTTATCGACGACGATCTCGATGCTGATCTTTGGATTGGCATCGAGGAAGCGGGCGACGACCGGGAGGAGCACCATCTTCGCAGATGCACGGGCTGCGTTGAATCTCAGTCGTCCTACCGGAGTGCCACGCAATTCGTTCAGATCATCGAGCGCGTCCTCAATATCGCGAAATGCTGGCGCAACGCGGGAGAACAGCCGTTCCCCCGCCTCCGTCAGAGCAACACTGCGCGTTGTGCGATTGAAAAAGCCGCAAGTCCAGCCTTTCCTCCACCGCTTTCAAAGAAGGCTCAGTGCCGATGGCGTAACCCGATTTCGTTGGCGGCGCGGCGAAAGCTGCGGTGGCGCGCCAGCGCCAGAAACGACGAGAGGTCAAAGGGGGATACAGTTCGCATTGTTGAGTATTATTCATCAACTCAAGGAGAATCCAGTCGATTATCTCAACAGCGTTTGCGCGATAGAAGACTCCCACACCCGCCGATCACGGAGGGGCAAAGGCAAGTAGGAGGTTCAAATGCATACATGGTTCGTTACCGGAGCATCCCGCGGTTTTGGTGCTCTCATCGTGGAAAAGGCGCTCGCCAAGGGCGATCAGGTCGTGTCTTCGGCGCGCAATCCCAAGGCGATCATTGACCGCTTCGGCGAGCGGGCCAATCTTCTCGCCGTTGCCCTTGATGTCACCGACGAGGCGCAGGCGCATCAGGCGGTCAAGGAGGCAGTCGCCCGGTTTGGTCGGATCGATGTGTTGGTCAACAATGCAGGCTACGGACTCCTCGGGGCCGTTGAGGAGGCAAGTGGGGCGGAGATCGAGGCCCTTTTCCGCACCAACGTCTTCGGACTTCTTTCCGTGACCCGAGCGGTCCTCCCGCACATGCGCCACCAGCGATCGGGGCGAATCCTAAATTTCTCTTCAATCGGCGGCTATCAGAGCGGCCCGGGTTTCGGTGTCTATTGCGCGACGAAGTTCGCGGTGGAAGGGTTGACTGAAGCTCTCGCTGAAGAACTGAGCCCTCTCGGCATCCATGCCACTGCGATCGAGCCGGGCTACTTCCGCACCGACTTCCTGGATTCAACCTCGTTGACAATCAGCCCGATCGAGATCGACGACTATTCGGAGACGGCGGGGGCAATCCGCAGCAAGGCCAAGGAAATCAGTCACAATCAACCCGGTAATCCCGACAGGTTGGCCGAAGTTGTGATCTCATTCGTCGATACGGAAAATCCGCCGGTTCGTCTTCCGCTAGGCAGTGACACAGTTGCAGCGATCGAAGCCAAGCACGCATCGGACGCGGAACTTCTCGCCAAATGGCGCAAGGTATCGGTTTCGACCGACTTCGATCCGATTGTTTAGGTGTTGATGGAGTCCCGCCCATCCACTTCGCGGTGGGCGAGCTCCCAATCATTCTCGTGCGGATCGTTCTTATTCCATGCCGAGCGCGTTCATATAAAGTTCAAGGATAGCCTCTTCTTCCTTGCGCTCATTGGCGTCCTTCTTGCGAAGGCGCACGATTGTCCGGATGATCTTGGTGTCGTAGCCGCGACCCTTGGCCTCGGCCATAACTTCCTTGATATCGTCCTGTAGGGTGGTCTTTTCCTCTTCAAGGCGTTCGATGCGCTCGATGAACTGCCGCAGCTCCGCTGCTGCCACGCCTTCGACACCACCCTGAGCTGCCAGGTCATCCATGCTCACACTCCGCTCCTAGAAATCCATGCGCGACTCGCTTTAGCCGCGCGAAGGGTTCCGATGCCTGACCCGTGTATGAAGAGTCAAGGCGGGAGTCGTTATGCACAGGCACTCTGTTGCCCGGCCGAGTGCAATCGGTTCAATGCGAGGGTTTGTTTGCCTCGAATACGGCTTTTTGCGCCTCGCTTGCTTCGTGTTGATGCTTGGCCTGCCAATCTGCATAGGGTTCGCCGTAAATGATCTCGCGCGACTCTTCCTTGGAAATCGGAATTCCCTCGGCCTCGGCGGCTTCGCGGTACCAGTTCGACAGGCAGTTGCGGCAAAAGCCGGCAAGGTTCATCAGATCGATATTCTGCACGTCGCTGCGTTCGCGCAGGTGATCGACCAGCCGGCGGAAGGCGGCGGCTTCAAACGCCGTTTGTTGCTCATTCGTCAGCTTTGTCATGATTCGATCTCCGGTTAACTCAATCTACCGTCTCATCCGGCCAGGAAGGATTGGGGCCGGTTCGCGACCCAAAATGCTTCACAACGTGCATATCGGGGCTGGCATTGATGGCTTCAAGGATTGGCGCCAGCCGGTTCGCCCACTGTTCGATGCCGGCGCCGTCCGCGATGAGATCCTGCCGGACCTCGATGAGCGCATGCGCAAGGCCCGGAACGATGCAATGCTGGAACATCGTGTCGTTGCGCAGCGCGCCGTCATAGGGTTCGTTGTCGCCGACGAGTAATTTTGGATCGGCACGCAAACCCTCGAGCAGCGGTCTGACAGCCCGCCAGTCCTTGTCCCAAAGAATTCCCGCATGCCAGGGACGCGGCGTCGCCTTCCAGAAGGCCGTGAAGGAATGGATCGATATGACCAGCGGTGCCTTGCCACTCGCCCTCGCCACGGCATCAATCGCCTGCGCAACGGCGCCGTGATAAGGCCGATAATATTGATTGAGGCGCTTCTCACGCTCTTGGTAGGTCATCGGGTTGTTGCCCGGTATGATCGCCCCGTCAGATAGCTGCATGATCAGGGTCGGATCGTCCTCACCGCGATTGGGGTCGATGAGCAAGCGGGAGAACCCGCCAAGTACGGCGGGGACCCCGAGCATGGCTGCAAGTTTCCGCGTCAGCAGTTCAACGCCGATATCGTAGGCGATATGACGTTCAAACTCGGAAGACGGAAGCCCCAGCGAGCCGTACTCTTCCGGCAATTCGCGGCGGGCGTGATCGGCGATGAGGAGCAAGCTCTTGGCGCTATCGCCATCAACAAGATGAAAGGGAGAAAACGGCATGTCGCAGTGCTCTCGCGGCGGTTCGTTCGAAAGTTCTGTCTTTCATGGGTTGCACCGCTTTGCAACCAGGCATGAACGCCTCGAGATGACGAAGTTAGATGCTGATTGGGAGGTAATCCGGGCGATGGCGTTAACGCGTTGTAATTTATTTTCATAAAACTGCAACGTCGTGCAAATACGGTATCGCTTTGTAGCTTTTTTACATTTTGGCGTATCGTGAGCGCCCCCACGAATTTCATATCCATCACAGACATTTTAAGATGCGACGTATTAGAGGATTATTTTATGAAGAGAGCATTGGTAATGACATTCGCCTTTTCGATCGGTTCGGCCTTGCTTGCGGGGTGCAACGGATCGGACAGCAAGGAATCAGAGACTTCATCGTCCTCGTTCACGGAATTGAATGCGCAGGTTGCAAAACTTGGTGACACGTTGAAGCAGGGCCAAGGGGTCATCGATCAGCAAACCAAGAAGATTGACGAACAGAATCGCAAGATTGCTCAGTCTGAGGAAACGGCGACGGCAAGGCTCGCAGAAACGCAAGCGTTAAGGACCGAACTCGCGGCGGTGCAAGAAACGCTGACCGACATAAAGCAGCAATCCGACGCCAGCGTGAAATTCGATCCGCAAGCATTGCAGAAGAATCTGGATGCCCTGCAGCAACGGATCGACGCTGCTCCAAAATCACAATTGATCGAAGCAATCGACGCGGCCGTTAAGGATCTCAGGAGCAAGCTCCTAGACAGCGCCTCATTCGATCGAGTGGCGACCGAGGTCGCAAAGCTAACCGAGCTTCTCAAAGGTATAGACGCCACAACGCTTGCGTCGCTAACGGACACGCTTGCTGCCTTGCGCAAGGATATCGATGCAATCGATCCCGCTGGGGTTAAATCAATTCGCGAACGCCTGAAGGTCCTGGAAGATGCACTCAAAGGGACGGACTCCACGACGCTGGGCTCTCTGAAAGATGCGCTCGCCGCCTTGCGCAAGGACATCGATGCCAAACCCACGCTCGACCCCACAGCGATAAGGTCACTTGGTGATCGTCTGAAGGTCGTGGAAGAGCAGCTCAAGATAATCAATCCGCAGTTTGCAAGCGCTTGCTCGGACCCAGAACTGGACGACGCAGATGCAGTGACGGCCGCGCTCGACAGTCCGGCCAGCTCGCTCCCGGCCAAATTCCCGCCACTGGTCCCCTTGCCCGCGCACGGTCAGACATCAGGCAAGTCTGCAGGTCACCCTAACGTCATCGACCACAATCCTGACTGAAGGCTTCACCCCCACAACAAGCGTCAATGAAGCGGTGAACATGGCGTGGGGTGGCACCCCAGGCTATCTGCGGACCCGATTGAAGGCATCGACCGGCTTCGATCTGCCGATCAACCCACAAAAGATCGACAGCATGATGCCATGCATCAAGTTGGTGCTGCGTGATATCAAGAGCCCCCGTGGCGCAATCATTCGTCCGGAAGGCTATTCCATCGTAACTGGCAAGAACGGTATCGTTATTCGCGCGCCCACTGAGTCCGGGCTCTTCTACGGCATTCAGACGCTGCTGCAATTGCTTCCGCCCAAGGTCTATTCGGGCACCGTGCAGGCGACTAATTGGACCGTTCCCGCGATCAAGATTGTCGATTGGCCGCGCTTCACCTATCGCGGCACCATGCTAGATGTGGCCCGCCGCTTCTACACCGTCGACGAAGTAAAGCGCTACATCGATGAAATCGCACTGCTGAAGATCAATACGCTTCATTTGCATCTGACCGATGATCAGGGCTGGCGCATCGTCATCGACGAATTGCCGGATCTAACGAAGATCGGTGGAACGACCCAGAGCGGATTTGCCTCGAAGCCCGAAAACCAGTGGTTCTACACGCGCGATCAATACAAGGATATCGTCGTCTACGCGTCCGTCCGCTTCATCACCATCTTACCTGAGATCGATGGGCCGGGCCACACGCTCGCAGCCAAGGCGTCCATCGCAAATCTGAATTGCACCGACAAGACAGTCGCACCCTATTCGGGATTCGAGGTCCGCAACCCGACGATATGCCTTGACGATGAAATTCACATCGCCAATGCGAAAGCCTATCTCAAGACAGTGCTGACGAGCCTCGCCGCCTTGACGCCCGGACCTTATATTCATGTCGGGGGGGACGAGGCTCCCGGGATGACGCCGGCAAAGATGATTGCCTACGTTGCAGCGGCCTCAGCGCCCATCGCGGACGCGAAAAAGACGCTGATGGGCTGGCACCAGATTGCGCAGGGGACCTTGCCGGCTGGGACAATCCTCCAGTATTGGGGTGACGAGAGCTATAGGAAGACCATTGGTACCGCTTCTGAAGACAAGAATATAGCCGTGGTGAGAGCTGGCCTGAAACAAGGCGCAAAGTTCGTCATGTCGCCGGCCGATCACGCCTATCTCGATATGAAATATGAAGACACGACACCCTATGGTCTCAAATGGGAAGGGCTGGTGAGTGTCGAAAAATCCTATGGCTGGGATCCGACAACGAAATTGTCGTCAGCCGATGGCAAAGTCAAGCTGCTCGCCGAAGAGAACATTCTCGGTGTCGAGGCGCCCTTGTGGTCTGACCGGGCCTTCGAAGACAGTCTCTCCACCCCCTTGCCCACGGCTCCCAGCGACCGTTTCGTTTCGCCGACGCTCTATACGGACTTTATGGCGTTCCCCCGACTCGCTTCAGCCAGTGAAATCGGCTGGTCGCCTCTCGCGTCGCATTCGTGGGACAACTTCAAGGTCAGGCTCGGCTATCAAGGCGCGCGGTGGGAGGCTTTCGGCATAGGCTATTACAAATCGCCCGAAATCAGCTGGAAAAATCCTTCGGATGCGGTTGTCGTAAATCAGTGACCTCACGCGCAATACGATGTTTGGCCGCCACCGGTATCGCGGCGGTCAATTTCCTCAGCAGACGTGATCGTGAAGCTCTTTCAACCTAAACTGGCCTTGTTTCCGCGTCCCAGGCCTGCTCTTTCGTCGCAATGATCATTCTTTTGTCGCACTCTTCGCGGAACTTGCCATTCAAACGATTAGCGCGTTGACAATGCCCATGAAACTGCCGAAAAGAGGTTCGAAGACGGACGGAGGCAATATTGCGTGAGGGCATTGAATTCCACGCTGATCAGCATCAGCGGACGCGCCTGGGCAGCTTTCTAGCGGCTTTTTTATTCATATTTCTAGCGGCCAGTTTTGCGGCCCCGGAGAAGGCTCACGCAGACTTTCGCGTGTGCAATACCACACAAAATCTCGTCGGCGTCGCGCTCGGCTATCGGGCCAAGACCGGCTGGATCACTGAAGGCTGGTGGCATGTCAACGCCTCTTCCTGCACGACCCTTGTCGTCGGACCGCTGACATCGCGCTACTACTATCTCTATGCGGAAGACGCCCAAAGCGGCGGCCGCTGGGATGGCAAGATCAACATGTGTGTCGCCGAAAACCAATTCAAGATTACCGGAATCAATGACTGTTTTGCGCGCGGATTTCAGCGCGCGGGATTTCAGGAGTATGATACCGGCGAGCAGACGAGCTGGATGGTCCAGCTTACCGAAGAGAATCCTCCCTCCTCTCCAATTGTAACGGATACCCCTCCTCCATGAGACGTCGCCGCAAGGTCAAGATACTAGCCACCCTCGGTCCTGCTTCTTCCGAAGAAGCCATGATCCACAAATTGTTCGAAGCCGGCGCCGATGTGTTCCGCATCAACATGAGCCATGCCAGCCATGACCTCATGCGCGAACTGGTGCGCCGCATTCGCCGCGTCGAAAAGGACCTTGGCCGTCCGATCGGCATCTTGGCCGATCTTCAGGGCCCGAAGCTGCGCGTCGGCAAGTTCGCGGATGGCAAGGTCGACCTTACCCCCGGCCAGACGTTTACGCTGGACAACAGTGACACGCCCGGCGACAACACCCGTGTGTTCCTGCCGCATCCGGAGATCCTCGAGGCCGTCGAGCCCGGCCACCGCCTGCTGATCGACGACGGCAAGTTGGCGCTCGTTGCAGAAGCAGCCGACGGCAAGTCGATCCGCTGCCGCGTTGTCTCGGGAACCAAGATTTCCGACAAGAAGGGCGTCAGTCTTCCGGACACGACGCTTGGTGTCGGCGCCCTCACCGAGAAAGACCGGCGCGACCTCGATGCCGTCCTCCAGGAGGAAATCGACTGGGTCGCCCTCTCCTTCATCCAACGGCCGGAGGATCTCGCCGAGGTGCGCAAGATCGCGCGTGGCCGGGTAGCGTTGCTTTCCAAGATCGAAAAACCGCAAGCCGTGGCGCGTCTCGATGAAATCATCGAACTTTCCGACGCGCTGATGGTGGCACGCGGCGATCTCGGCGTCGAGATGCCGCTCGAATCGGTGCCGGGCATCCAGAAGCAGATCATCCGCGCCTGCCGCCGCGCCGGCAAGCCGGTCGTGGTTGCGACCCAGATGCTCGAATCGATGATAACGGCGCCTGTTCCAACCCGTGCGGAAGTTTCCGACGTCGCGACAGCCGTCTTCGAAGGTGCGGACGCAGTGATGCTGTCGGCCGAATCCGCCGCCGGCGAATATCCAATCGAGGCCGTGTCCACCATGGTGCGCGTCGCCGAGGAGGTGGAGCGTGACCCCAACTATCCCGGTATCATCCACGCCCAGCGCCCCGAACCAAACGCAACCGGGGCCGACGCTATTTCGCTCGCCGCGCGCCAGATCGCCGAAACGCTCAACCTGTCGGCCATTGTCACCTACACGGCTTCGGGCACCACGGGTCTGCGCGCTGCCCGTGAACGGCCGCTCCTGCCGATCATCGCTCTTTCGCCTGTTGTCGAGACTGCGCGCAAGCTGTCGCTGGTCTGGGGACTGCACTGCGTTGTCACGGAAGATGCGTCTGACCTAGACGACATGGTCGATCGCGCCTGCCACATTGCCTATCAGGAAGAGTTCGGCAATCCGGGCGACCGGGTCATCATCTCGGCGGGCGTTCCGCTGCGCACCCCCGGATCGACCAATATGCTGCGCATTGCCTATATCGGCTCGGACGGCCTGACCGGTATTTGATACGAGCAAGTCTAGCCTTGTTTCGCGAGGTTCGACCCATAAGTCGGACCACGCATCGTTTCCATGGCAGATAACCGCCTTATAGTTGGGATCGCGGCATATCGGCAATTGCAGCTTTCTGGCTTAGGTGCGCTGCCCGGTGAGTTCGTCAGCAAGCTCTCCGGCTTGCTTCTGCGCTTCGCGCATCATCGGATAAACGGTGAGAACCCTTTCGAAAGCCTGCAACGCAGCTTCCTTGCGGCCCGTGTCCTTTAGAATTGCGGCCATGCCGGCCATCGCGCCAAAATGCCTTGGCTCCAGCGCCAAGGTCTTCTGTATGTCGGCCATCGACCGTCCATAGTCATTCATGAGGAAATGCAGTGTGGCCCGCCGGTTCC
>NZ_JBBNAM010000177.1:0-2285 GCF_037994425.1 Phyllobacterium sp. | reverse complement strand
TTGCCGCCAGCTCGATCGGTCCCTTCGACAAGTGGCCGACCGGCATGGGCTTCGAATACTTCTACGGCTTCGTCGGTGGCGACGCCAACCAGTGGCAGCCGAACCTGTTCCGCAACACCACCCAGATTTACCCCTTCGAGGGCAAGCCGGGCTGGAACCTCGTGACCGAATGGCCGATGACGCCATTGATTATCTCACTCGCCTCAACCAGACGGCGCCTGACAAGCCTTTCTTCATGAAATACGCGCCCGGCGCAACACACGCGCCTCATCACCCGACGAAGGAGTGGGTAGAGAAGATCAGCGCCATGCATCTCTTCGACCAAGGCTGGAACAAGCTGCGCGAGCAGATCTTCGAGAACCAGAAGAAGCTGGGCGTGATCCCGCAGGACACGCAGCTGGAGCCCTGGCCCTCCAGTATCCTCAAGAACTGGGACGATCTGAAACCAGAGGACCAGAAACTCTTCATCAGGCAGGCGGAGATCTATGCCGCCTACGCCGCCTACAGCGACCACGAGATCGGGCGCGTCGTCCAGGCGATCGAGGACATGGGCAAGCTCGACAAACGCTCGTCATCTACATCAACAGCGACAACGGTACGAGCGCGGAAGGCGACCCTCTCGGCACACCGAATGAGGTGGCGTTCTTCAACGGCATCAATGAAATGCCGGCCGATGTACAGATGAAATGGTATGACGTTTGGGGTACCGAACAGACCTACAACCACATGTCGGCGGGCTGGTCTTGGGCCTTCGATACGC
Source organism: Phyllobacterium sp. (assembly GCF_037994425.1). Lineage (NCBI taxonomy): Bacteria > Pseudomonadati > Pseudomonadota > Alphaproteobacteria > Hyphomicrobiales > Phyllobacteriaceae > Phyllobacterium > Phyllobacterium sp. The sequence goes on along the minus strand of NZ_JBBNAM010000177.1, from coordinate 1,525 downwards.
CCTTCTCCTGGTTCAAGCAGAACGCCTCGCGGCTCGGCGTCGGGCAGAACATGGCAGTCTCCTGGCCGGCACGGATTACCTACAGGGGTGGCTTGCGCGAGCAATTCATGCACGTGATCGATGTCGTCCCGACGCTGGTTGAGGTAACAGGCATTCCGGCGCCGGACATGGTGGACGGCATCAAGCAGGCGCCGATCGAGGGAACGAGTTTCGCCTATACTTTCGATAAGGTGAATGCCAAGGCGCCGACTCGCCACAAGGCGCAGTATTTCGAGATGCTCGGCCAATGGGCCCTTTTCAATGACCGCTGGCTGCTCAGCACCAAGGTCAACCGTGCGCCCTGGGAAGCCTTCGGCACCGCCAACCCGGACCCGCTGAACAACCAGGTCCTTCAGCTCTATGATCTGAGCAAGGATTTCAGCTAGTCGCAGGACGTCGCCGCTGAGAATCCCGACAAGGTCAAGGCGATGAAGGATCTCTTCCTCGCCGAGGCGAAGAAATACCAGGTCTTCCCTATGGACGCCTCGGTCGCCGCACGCATCGTCGCCCCGCGCCCGAACATCACGGCCGGCCGCACCGAGTTCACCTACACCCATCCGATGACGGGCCTGCCGCAGGGAGACTCGCCGTCCCTGCTCAACAGCTCCTACACGATCACCGCCGACATCGACGTGCCACAGGGACGCTGAAGGCATGATCCTGACTTCGGGAGGCTGCTTCGCCGGTTACGGCTTCTATCTTCTCGATGGCAAGCCGGTGTTCCTCTGGAACCTGGTCGATCTGAAGCGGGTGAAATGGCAAGGGCCGGATGCGCTCACTGCCGGCAAGCATATGCTCGAATTCGACTTCCAGTATGATGGCCTCGGCATCGGAACGCTCGCCTTCAACAACATGAGCGGCGTCGGCCGATCGGGCACCGGCTCACTCAAGGTGGACGGCAAGGTCGTGGATACCCAGAAGATGGAACACACCCTTCCCATGATCCTGCAGTGGGATGAGGCTTTCGACGTCGGTTCCGACACGCTAACGGGCGTCAACGATGCCGACTACTCGCCGCCCTTCGCGCTGACTGCCAAGCTCAACAAGCTGACGATCAAGGTGGATCGCCCGACCTTGAGCGAGGACGACATCAAGAAACTCGAGGATGCGCAGGCGGTGGCTGTGGACGGCAGCCCGATCCACCACATGCAGCCTGCGCCGCAATGATCGCGTTGAAGCACGCCGGCACTGCGGGCACCGATGTCAGCCATCCGCCCGCAACATGCGGCGTCTAACGAGATAGATGCCCGGATCGTGACAAGTCGACTAGGGGCTGCGCGCGCTTCGCCCTTCGGGCGGCGTGCCCAAGCTTGCGGATACTACACCCGCCGCGCCTTGATCGTATTCATCACGAAGCTGGTCTCGATCGTATCGACGCATTTCAGGCGGGCGATCTTTTCCTTGATGAACCGCTCGTAGTCGTCGAGGCCCGAACTCATCACCTTCAGCACGTAGTCGCGCGATCCGGTGACCAGATGGCACTCCA
>NZ_JBBNAM010000176.1:0-4517 GCF_037994425.1 Phyllobacterium sp. | reverse complement strand
GTTCAACGCGCTTGAGATCGTCTGGAATCCGTGGCAGCTCGGCTGGCTCGCAGCCAGCTATGCGCTCCTGATCCTGCCGTTCTTTTTCGGTGCAACTTGTATCGGACTTGCCTTCAGCCGCTATCCTAGCCAGATCGGACGCGTCTATGCCTTCGACCTGGTCGGCGCGGGGATCGGCGCGCTGGGCACCGTCGGACTCTTGTTCCTGGTCTTTCCCACTACGGCGCTGCGCTTTGTGGCAGCGGCGGGTTTTGCGGCGGCTGCCCTCGCCGCGGCGGGCATGGCACGCCATCGATGGCTCGCCGTGGGCAGCCTCGGGCTTGCAGCCGCGGTCATCGCAGTGTGGCTGCCACCGTCCTGGACGGCCCTCGGCCCGCACATGTCGCAATACAAGGGCCTGCGCCTGGCTCTAGAAGTGCCGAACGCGCGGGTGGTCGAGGAGCGATCGGGCCCACTCGGACTACTGACGGTTGTCGAGAGCCCGACCGTCCCCTTCCGGTACGCACCCGGCCTCAGCCTCGCCAACACTCAGGAGCCACCCGCGCAACTGGCTGTCTTCACCGATGGCGACAGTATCACGGCGATCACCGCCTATGGCGGCGATCCGGCGACGGTCGCTTATCTCGACCGGACAACGGATGCGCTCCCGTACCGCATCCGTGAGCGGCCACGAACGCTAATCCTGGGGGCAGGCGGTGGTGCGCAGGTGCTGCTGGCGCTGCGCGCCGGAGCTGATAGTGTGGATGCTGTCGAGGTCAATTCGCAGATGATTGACCTGGCCCGGAACCGCTTCGCCGACTTCGTCGGTGGCATCTTTGGCCGATCGAACGTACATCTGCATCTAGCCGAGGCGCGCGCCTTCGCTGCGACCACAGCCGAGCGTTACGACCTGATCCAGATACCACTCCTTGATTCCTTCAGCGCAGCAGCGGCCGGCGTGCAGAGCGTGCATGAGAACTACACCTACACCGTGGAGGCATTGCAGGATTACCTAGCTGTGCTGAAACCGGATGGAGTCATCGCCATCACGCGATGGCTGCGAGTGCCGCCGCGCGACATCCTCAAGCTTTTCGCCACTGCAACGGTAGCGCTTGAGGCGGAGGGCGTGGCCGAGCCAGGCCGGCACCTGGCGCTCATCCGGAGCTGGAACAGTGCAACCCTGCTCATCGCCAAGTCGCCGCTCACGGACGCAGACGTCGCAGCCATCCGCGGCTTTGCAGCCGACAATTTCTTTGACATCTCCTGGGCGCCGGGCATCTCTGCGAGTGACCTGAATCGCTACAACCAGCTCGACGAGGAATATCTCTACGAGGGAGCCGTCGCTCTCCTTGGCCCTGAGCGAGCCGAATTCACCGAGCGGTACAAGTTCGATATTGAACCGGCCACTGACAATCGGCCATTTTTCTTCGACTTTTTCCGCTGGCGCGCCCTGCCCGAGCTCGTGACGCTGCGCACCCAAGGTGGGGCGGCAATGCTCGACTGGGGCTACCTGATTTTGGTGACGACGCTCGTCCAGGCCGCGATCTTCAGCGCCGTCCTGATCCTACTGCCCCTCTGGCTTTGCCGGCGCGCACTCGGGGGAGTGGTCGACCGGGTGCGCTTCGGCCTTTATTTCCTTGTCTTGGGGCTGGCCTTCCTCTTCATCGAGATCGCCTTCATTCAGCGCTTCGTGCTGTTCCTCGGCCATCCGCTCTACGCTGTTGCCGTCGTGCTTGCGGGTTTTCTTGCCTTTGCCGGTCTCGGTAGCGCTGTAGCCGCTCGCTGGATGGCGGCGGTCGGACGCGGATCAGCGGTGCGAGGCATTGCCCTCGCTGCCGTGGTTATCGCATTCCTGGCTACCACATACCTGTACGCCCTGCCCTCAATATTCGAACAGCTGCTGGCACTCCCGGATGCTGCGAAGATCGCGGTCGCACTCTGCCTTATAGCGCCGCTCGCCGTCTTCATGGGCATGCCGTTCCCCCTTGGCCTCGGTCACGTCGGCGCGCGCTCGGAGGCATTTATTCCCTGGGCGTGGGGGATCAATGGCTGTGCGTCGGTGCTGAGTGCGATCTTGGCCGCGCTGCTAGCAATGCATGTCGGGTTCACTGGTGTCGTGGCGATCGCCACTATTTTCTATCTTGTCGCCCCGGCCTTACTCGCCGGGTGGTGGGATCGATACGATCAGTAGAGGTCGCAAGGCTTTGTTCCAGATCGGAGCTAAACCAACTGCCTGAAGGCCCTTCCCGGCTAGCGAGTGCGCGATGCTTGCGGTCACCGGTGAGTTCGTCGCGCGCGACATTGGCACCGTAACCGTAGTGCGTCCGGAATGCATCGCGAAGCAGTCAGCTCATCGGGCATCACGAAGGCTAAGCTACGTTCTGCGACGGCGCGATGAAGAAGCCCGATTGGTCTCCATGCTACAAATCCTATCGCGGAGTTGGGCTGCCACTGCTTAATCGCAAACGGCGTTATCTATTTCTGCGCTACCAATGCGCGGCAATATCCGGTATCCTCTTCAGGCCTGAATAGTCCGGCTCGTTGGTCGGTCGCTTCTTATGCGGGAGTTCGCTTCGAAGCATGGGCTAATAGCACTTAGGTTGATCTCACCATCCACACCGCTACGGGCCGTGGGTCGGCGGGGGTGCTCGGATGAAACCGAAACGACGACACTTCCTCCATCTCGCAATCGCGTTTGCGATGAGCTTTCCTACTATCGCATCCGCCCAGCAGGCGGCGGCTCACACGGCCCGGATCGGCCTTCTTGCCTGGTTTCCTTGCGACATGCCGTACGCCGGCGAATCGAGTGAGTTCGGACCGTTTATGCGGGGGCTTCGCGAGCTCGGCCACACGCTGAGTGAAATCAGCTTCGAGTGCCGAAGCGCGAGCAAGCACGACAGTGGCCTGACGGCCGCGGCGGCGGAGTTGGTGCAGCTCAAAGTGGGCATCATCGTTACGTCGTCGCAACCGGCAGCACATGCAGCCCAGAAGGCGACTCAAGTAATTCCGATCGTGACCATCATAAGTGGTGATCCGGTGGCAGCGGGTCTCGCGAGCAGCCTTGCAAAACCGGGCGGCAATCTCACGGGCGTTACCTACTACGCCAACGAGCTCGCTGCCAAACGGCTAGAGCTTTTGAAGGAAGCCGTACCGACGCTTGCCACTGTCGGTGTGCTCGCGAACCCGGTGGTGTCTTACCTTCCCTTCGAAGAAGACACCAAAAGAGCAGCCCGCCAACTCGGAGTTGCTTTGAACATCCAGCAAGTCAGTGCACCCGAAGAACTCGAAGCTGCATTCGCACGCATGGAGGCTGCTAGGGTGCAGGCTGTGTTCGTGCTGCCCGACCTCATGCTGGCTTCCCTGTCGTCGCAAATCGCTGCCCTAGCGATCAAGCATCGGTTGCCAAGCATGGCTTGGGGGCCTTGGTTCACGCAAGACGGCTGTCTGATGGCTTATTCGGCGAGATACAGCGAGATGCAGCATCGGCTGGCTTTCTATGTTGACAAGATTATGAATGGCACCAAGCCAGGGGACCTGCCCATAGAACAGCCGGCGAAGTTCGAATTGTCGATCAATCTGAAAACGGCCAACGCCCTCGGTATCGATCTGCCGCAGACCGTGTTGGTCATGGCTGATGAAGTCATCGAGTGAGGGTGGTGTGCGGGGTTCTATCCAGCTCGATGCTGCCCCGGTGCGCCGATCACTGTTCCGGAAGTACTTCATCGCCTTGTTCGTGGCCGTCTTTGTCCCCGTTGCTGCCAGCGGCATTAGCGACGCCTGGTTCGGCTATCGCGACCAGCGTGCCATGCTCAGCGGTCGCCTGCGATTGGAGGCCACATCGGCAGCCGGCAAAATCCAAAGCTTCCTCGATGGCATCAAGGATCAACTCGCCTGGACGGTCCAGCAGTCCTGGACCGCGGATCCCGAGGAAAAGCATCGGCTCGACGCACTGCGGGCGATGCGCCAATCCCCCGCAATCATCAGCATCACTCTTGTTGACGATTTAAGCGTGGAGCGGCTGCATGTCTCCCGTATTGACTTGAACAGGATGGAAGGCGGGTCGGATCGCTCGGGCGATCCTGCTGTCGTGGGGGCCCGGACCATGGGCATATGGTATGGTCCAGTGACTTTTCGCCATGGCTCGGAACCGTTCATGACCATCGCGATGGCCGGAAACCGCAAGGCAGATGTCATCGTCGTTGCCGAAATCAACCTGAAGCTTATCTGGACGGTCGTTTCGGAAATTCGTGTGGGCCGAAGCGGCCAGGCATTTGTTCTCGATCAGACCGGCCGGCTCATCGCGCATCCCGACATCAGCAAGGTGTTGCAGGGCACTGACGAGAACACAGCAGCAGCTCTGGGCAGACTGCGGGACGAACTCGCCGACGCCGGCGGAGAGGCGGCCACGGCTCGCAATGCTGACAATCAATCGGTCGTGACCGCCATGGCACCAATCCCCAGGGTCGGCTGGACGGTATTCGTCGAGCAGGCGCAGGCAGAGGCTTTTGCACCGCTGCATGCTTCATTGTGGCGGACTG
>NZ_JBBNAM010000175.1:0-12449 GCF_037994425.1 Phyllobacterium sp. | reverse complement strand
CCGGGCTTCTTCATCAGGCCGGAAATCGACTACACCAAGTTTGGCGGCGACCGGAAGGAAGTGGCGGAGAGCGACTTCGGCGAGGATGACGCACTCGGCGGCATCATTCGCTTCCAGCGCAACTTCTGAGCCGGGCGCGAGTTGAACAAGACAATCCTCGCTTAACCGTCGCGCTGTGACAGGTGACCATCGCAAATCTCATGCCCGTCCGCACGTTGCAGCGGCCCAAAGGCTATGGGATATGTTCGCATCATTGCTGAAGTGATGAATTAAGGTCGACGAATTTGTCCATGGATGGCAGGCGATCGGCAATGCAGGCAGAGGGCGGTGAACGCTCGAGGCCTGTACTGGATGTCGTCGACCGGCTGTCCGAGATCATATTCGGATTGCTTATGGCGCTGTCATTTACGGGTACGATGAGTGCGGCTGTAGCCGGCGGCGACAAGGTGGGTGCGGTGCTTGTCGCGGCACTCGGGTGCAACCTTGCTTGGGGAATTGTTGACGGGATTATGTACATGGTGACTGGTGCGGCGGAGCGAGCCAGACATGACAGTCTGCTCAACGCCGTGCACAGCGCTGCGCCAGCGGAGGCGCGACGGATTTTTGACGACAACATACCGGAGAACCTTCGCAAGGTAATCAGCGAAGCCGAGGCCGGCATTCTCTTCGAGCGCTTGAGGGCACTTCCGCCGCCCGTGCACAGCCGTTTGGTAAATCGGCGCGACCTTCGCGCGGCACTTGCGATATTCCTGCTTGTTGTCGCCTCGACACTGCCTCCGAGCCTTCCCTTCTTTTTCATCGATACCGTCCATACCGCCATGCGCGTATCAAATGCCGTCGCTCTCGTAATGCTGTTTTTGATCGGGGCTCAACTGGGCCGCTACATGGGCCGCAGACCATGGCCGATAGCCTTTGCGATGGCCGGCATCGGCGGCGTGCTGGTCATGGTGACGATCGCCCTCGGTGGATAAGTGGCCGGGCGTTTGAGCTCTACGGCACAGGCTATGGAATGAGGTGCCGAGCCGCTGAGGCGGGGTCATCTATGCCAGCGATGCACTATCCTTGTTTGTATGCTTGCGAGGTGCCTGGCAATACCATGACTGTCCCGAGTACCATGACCTGTTGAAAACGTTTACAATAATAAAGGCCCGTTCGTAAACGGCGAGGGTCAGCTCAGTCGGTCAGGGCACGGATAATCGTCAGGCGCGCCGGTTGTTATTGTCCTCGTCAAGATTTTTCAATCATAGCGAATGACGAAGCGCCCCTCGACCCCTCCTTCAGCAAGCGCGTGGAGTGCATTTTCGATGCCATCAAGCGGAATTTCATGCGTTTCCATGGTGAAGGGAAGGTCGGCGTGCATGCGCAGCAACTCGCGCATCTCAAAGCGTGTACCAACGCTTGTTCCAGTGATGACAACGCCCGTGCCTGTAAGCCACTCCTGATTGATAGGAACGGGCGTCGATACCATAGCCGTTGCGACAATCCTGCCGCGGGGCCGGATGGTTTCTATCATCAGGGGCCAGGTGGCGGCGGTAGGGGCAAAGTTTATGCATGCATGCATCCCGCCGAGGCCTTTCAACTTCCCGATCGCCAGGTCATCCGCGATCAAGGTCGCCTGCGCGCCCATCGATTCTGCAAGCCTGAGCTTTTCTTCCGAGATATCGAGGGCAATGACAAAGGCACCCGAGCGCACCGCAATCTGAATGGCGTAGAGGCCAAGCCCCCCACAACCGAATATGGCGCAGCGCATGCCAGGCTTCAGTTTCGCGCGGCGAACGGCTGAATAGGCCGTGACACCTGCGCACATAAGCGGAGCGAGCGAAGCTGCGGCCGGTCCGTCGGGGAGGGGAACACCATAGCGCGCATCAACGATGACGTATTCGGCAAAACCGCCGTCAACGTCGAAACCATGTGCGCGCTGCAACTGACAAAATGACTCCTGGCCCGCAAGGCATTCGTCGCAGATGCCACAGGTATCGTGCAGCCAGGGCACGCCGACGCGGTCTCCCGTCACGAAACCTTCCGCCCCCGCTCCAGTCGCCACAACCCGGCCCACGCCTTCGTGCCCAAGGATTTGTGTCGCAGCCTTGCCGCTACCCGGCAGCACTGATCCGTTCCATACGTGCAGGTCCGTGTGACATACCCCGCACGCTTCCAGTTTGACCAGGATTTCGCCCTGCGCAGGTTGCGGGACGGGTACGCAGCGCATTGCAAACGAACCACCGGAGGTAGTGCCGCAAACAGCTGCACGCATTCGAAGGCCATTGAACGGGCTCATTTCAGGAGTTCTTCCTTGACCTTGGCCAATGCTGGTGATCCGTCGAGCATCGTCACACCGTCCAGCCATTTGTCGAGGTTTTGCGGATATTTGCGGATCATGGCCGTCGCCGCTTCTTCGCCGGTCGCGCCTTCGTCCAGCATCGCTTTCATGCCCTCGTTTTCCTGGTCAACGGAAAATACCAGGTTTGTGAAGAACCTCGCGACATTGGGGCAGGTGGTGGAATAGCCCGGGCGCGTCAGTGTCCAGACAGTCGAGCCGCCATAGCTCGGACCGAATTCCTGGTCGCCTCCCGACAGATATTCCATCTTCAGATTGAGGTTCATCGGATGCGGCTGCCAGCCGAGAAAGACGATCCAATCCTTGCGATCCACCGCCCGTTTGACCTGCGCCAGCATCGCTTGTTCGCTGGATTCGACGACCGTCCACCCGCCAAGACCGTGACTACCTTCGGCAACCATGTCGATCAGGGGCTGGTTGGTCCCCGGTTCGATGCCATAGATCTTGTTGCCAAATTTGTCTGCAAACCGCGCTAAATCCTCGAATGACTTGACGCCTGCCGCAGCAACGTAGTCAGGGACCGCAAGCGTATATTTGGCGCCGGAAAGATTGGTCGTGAGCACATCCACCCACTTCTTGTCGAAAAATTGCTTGAATTCTATGTTTTGCGCAGGACGCCAGTTGCCCAGAAACACATCGACCTGGCCATCCTTCAAGCTCGCATAGGTGACGCTGAGGCCAAGCAGGCTGCTCTTCATCTCGTAGTTCATGGCCTTGAGAACTGTGGTGGCGACTGCTGTCGTCAAAGCGATATCCGTCCAGCCAAGGTCGGCCGCCTTGATCCTCGTGCAGCTGGCATCATCCGCAAGGGCAGTTTTCATTCCTGCAAGCGGCAGACCAACAAACAGTGCAGCCAATAGTCGTCTTCTCATGCCATTCCCCTTTACTTCCTTAATGTGAGGCATGGGCCGGAGCTTGCATTCTCGATTTTTTTGTCAATTCAAAAAATTGTTCGAGCATACAATTTTTTGAACGCTATAGTGGCGAAGCAAGGCGGGCCGTGATCTTTACCCATGAAACGTTCAATCGAAGACATAAGGCGGCAGGAACTCATTGAGGGCGCATATCGTGCGTTCCTGCAGTTTGGAATTGATGGTCTGACGACTGCAAGGATCTGCAAGGAGGCTGGCATGTCGCCCGGCATCCTGTCGTACTATTTCAAGAACAAGGACGAAGTTTTGTTCTGGATGGTGCGGCACGCCAATCGCGCCATTATGGACGAGGTTGTTGCGCGCATGAAACGCGCCTCAAATCGCTGGGATCGGCTCATGGCGATCATCGAAGGCAATTTTCCAGCCACCCTGTTCGAACAAAATATCGCCAATGCCTGGCTATCATTCTATGTCGCCAGCGCGCGCGACCCTCAGCTCGAGCGATTGCAACGGCTTTTCCATCGCCGTCTTGCGTCTAACATCAGTAGCTGTGTCGACCAGATCATGGATGATAGACAAATGCGGCAGTTTGTGGCGACGTTGGCCATCCTGATTGATGGGTCATGGCTGCATCGCGCTGCGGCACATTCGAGAACTTCAAGCGAGGAGGCAATCCATCTGATCAAGTCTCAACTCGAATACGCCCTTGGATCGGAGAAAGTCGCCGAGATGAAGCGCATCGAATGATGCCCATCGCGTTTTAAGCAGCGCTGCATTCTCACGCAGAACCGTGAGGCGGAGAATTTTCTGCGCAAGCAGCACGTCACCTCATCAGGACCTTTGCTAGAGAAGGAACAAACGCTCTTTCACGCCATTAATGCGTTGCGGATTTTTCCGCCATGCACGCCTAAAATGACAAGGATCAGTGAGGTTGCCGCCATGCGTATCACCCGCCGACAGTTTGCGGTGATTGCCGCCGTGATCTCGCTACCGGGAATATCACGAGCGGCAAGCGAGGAAAACGCCGTCGTTTGGCGTGTCAGGTTCCCTTCGCAGGAGCTTGTGTTGTTCGGTTACGTCCGCGTCCCCGCCGACGTCTTCCCGGACATCACGGCTGAGGGAAAACGGCTGATAGATCAGTCCAAAATGGTCCTGGTCGATATGAACCCGAGCCTTACGCTATCGCCCACCCGATTCAAGAACAGCGACCTCAAACCCGTCTTTCCTGGCCTGGCGCCGCCACAACAGGACGAACTCAAGACCATTCTTGCAACCTCGCCAGCAAGGAACGCAATCGAAAGGCTTTGCGGTTTCGAGGCGGGCCTGCTTCTTGTTGGTGAGGGACAGCGTGTCATCGGTCCGGACGCGCCGAGCGTCGGCCTCGAGCTTGCGAATTACGCCGTCTCGATCGGCCGTAAAGTCAAGACGCTCGCTTCCGACAGCGAAGTGCTAGCTATGCAAAAGCCACTGACCCTTGCGACGGTCAATTCCGTGGGCCCTGCCTCAATCGCCTATCTTCTAGACTTGCGCCACCGGATCGGGCCGATCGGGGCTTATTTCGACGAACTCTACAAGGCTCGAAAGAGCGCGCGGATCGCCAGCCTTGGCGAGGAAATCACCGCCAAGGGCGTACTTACACCTACCGATTTCATCGATATGGGCCACCTGCGCGCGCTTTACGTCGAGCAGATTGCAAGCCTGCCAGCCGGCACCAATGCCTTTGTCATGCTGCCGATCGGGTTGCTGAGCGGTTCCTATAGTATTGTCGCCAAACTCCGCTCACACGGTGCGAAGGTGACGGCAATCAAATGAACCGATCGCGCGTTTCGAAGCACCGGCTGCTTACTTGTCAAGCGCACGTCGTTCGCATGCCAGTCGTTCGCCTTTCGGTCATGGCAATGGCGGGCAAACCACGCACCTGATAAAGCTTGCGGCCAGCCTTGCAATCGCGGCCACAACCCCACAATGGCGGCACCGTTGCAGAACGTTGGAACAACGGCCGGCCGTGCCGGCAGTTGCGCACGACGTTAAAGATAATGCCAATGAAACCCCGGCATCAAAGAAGTTTGCAGTGAGCATAAGCTGGTTCGCGGACATACCGGAATTTTTCAGTCACAGATTAGCGCGAACGGTGTAGAGATCGCGGTATTCTTCGCGCAACACATTTTTCTGAACCTTGCCCATGGTGTTCCGCGCCAACTCGTCAACAAAAATGATGCGCTTTGGCAGCTTGTAACGTGCAAGGCGGTGGCAAAGCGTACCCAGAATATCCCGCTCATCAAGCCCGGAATCCGGCTGTTTGACGACGACCGCGGTGACGGCTTCGCCAAGATCAGAATGGGAAACGCCGATGACCGCACATTCAACGACGCCCGCGATCTGATCAATCTCGCTCTCGACCTCTTTTGGATAGATGTTATAGCCGCCGGAGATCACGAGATCCTTTTCGCGCCCGACAATGTGAACGTAGCCTTGCGGGTCAATTTTGCCGAGATCACCTGTGACAAAGAAACCGTCGTCGCGGAACTCTGCTTGCGTTTTTTCAGGCATACGCCAGTAGCCCTTGAAGACGTTCGGCCCCTTCACTTCGATCATGCCGGTCTCGTCGCCACCGAGGATATCACCCGTCTTGAGATCGGTAACCCGTACCGAAACACCTTGAAGCGGTAAACCAACAGTACCTGCGATCCGGTCACCGTCATAAGGGTTGGATGTATTCATATTTGTTTCTGTCATGCCATAACGCTCAAGGATGGCGTGGCCGGTGCGTTGCTGAAACGCGCGGTGGGTATCGGCCAAAAGCGGTGCCGAACCGGAAATAAACAGCCTCATCCTGGCCACGACGTCGGGGGTAAGCCCTGCGTGCTGGAGCAAACGGACATAAAAGGTTGGAACACCCATCATTGTCGTTGCATGCTCCATCAGCCCCAGCACTTCGGCCGGATCAAACTTCGGCAAAAGAAGCATCGATGCGCCGGATACCAGGATGACATTCGTTGCAACAAAAAGGCCATGCGTATGAAAGATGGGCAGGGCATGGATCAACCTGTCGTTTGCCGTAAAGCGCCAGCTATCCCTTAGGGTCAAAGCATTCGACAGCAGGTTCTCGTGTGTCAGCATCGCCCCTTTCGACCGGCCGGTTGTGCCGGAGGTATAAAGGATGGCGGCAAGATCATCCGCTGATCTGGACGCATCAACAAAATCCCCTGATTGATCCTTTGCCAATTCGACGAGCGATCCGCCACCGTGCTCATCCAGTGTTTCGACAAGCGCACCATATTTGGATGCCATCGCCTTGAGGCCATCAACGCCTTTCGGGTCGGCCACGATAAGGCGCGGTTCCGCGTCGGCAATGAAGTAGTCAAGCTCGGCCAACGTATATGCGGTGTTCAGGGGAAGATAGATAGCTCCGCATCGCACGCAGGCAAGATAGAGCATCAGAGCATGCGCACTCTTCTCCACCTGGGCCGCAACGCGGTCCCCGGACCTGACACCAAGTGCATCGATTGCTCCGGCGATTCGGCCGGACCATTCAACCATGGCGCCGTAGGTCCAGCGTTGACCGTCGGCGGTTTCAATGAAAATCGCGTCGTCGCAAGCGATTGAATGACGGATGGCATCAAATAGATGATTGCTCATGAGTTCACTTTCTTGCCGCTGGCATCGTATGATACCGGTCTGTTGCTTGTGTGGAATGTTCGCCATCGCTCATCACGAGGTTTCGATTTTACTCCCTTTGCGGTCGTCAATAGGCTCCGGTGCGTATTCATCTGGATGTGGGAGGACACCATGAACAACAAGCTTGCATTTGCTGTTGCAGCCTTGATCGGCGGCGTTGCGTGGGCACATGCGCAGGACAATAGCATGAGTTTCTTCGTAACCAGCGTCAATCCGGGGAAAGGCGGTGATCTCGGCGGACTTGACGGCGCAGATGCCTATTGCAGCAAACTCGCCGCCGCTACCGGTTCAAGTGGCAAGACCTGGAGGGCCTACCTTTCCACGGATTCCGTCAACGCAAGAGACCGTATCGGCAAAGGTCCCTGGTACAATGCCAAGGGCGAAAAGATCGCCGATGACGTCGCGTCGCTGCATAGCGACAAGAACAATCTGACGAAACAGACGGCCCTCAACGAAAAAGGGGAAGTCATCAATGGTCGAGGCGACTCGCCGAACCGCCACGACATGCTGACCGGATCAAAAACCGATGGCACCGCTGCACCGGAAACGTGCGGAAACTGGACGATGGGCGGCGCGGAAGGCGCAGCGATTGTCGGCCATAGCGATCGAACGGGCCTGAACGATTCGGCCGAGGCGAAGTCCTGGAATGCCTCGCACTCCACGCGCGGTGGATGCACGGTGGAGGCTTTCAAGGGAACGGGCGGCGATGGCCTCTTTTACTGTTTCGCCGCGAACTGACCGGTTGCCGACCGACCGACCGTTGATCATAGCTTCATCCGGGCGCTGGGTTGTCGTGCTCGCATGTGCCGCGTCGTAAAGAGCGCGAACGTATGGGCAAGGGAACGCCGCGCCCGGGAACAAGACCTCTGCGAAGCGCGCAAGCTTAAGCTCAGCGTTGATCTTTGCGTTGACAGCGGTTGTAGGGTTTCTATCGACGCGGATGACCAGGTGGCTGCCTCCCTTGGGACAGCTCCTCACATTGCGACCTGCGTTGCGGCCGACATCAGTTCCTGTGGCGCCGGGATTCCGAACATGTAGCGGCCGCCTTCGGGAACTTCGGTAAATGACCACCGCACCACACCTTCCCGGTCCAAAAGGAACTGACCGGCAAGCTGTCCCTCGCCACTCGCGATCATCTGTTTGTCGGTGTCGGTAAACTCGTAGCCGTCCGCTTGCGCGAGATATGTCGTTGCTGCTCTCGGATCCATCGGTTCCGGCAGCTCTCCGGGCAGCTCGATCCGCATTGACATCACTGCATCCTTATTGAGTTTGTACGGCCAGCTGGTTTCGGCGTCGGTAAATTCAAGGTTGGGCAGCCCAAATGCCCGGTGCGATACCCGGTCGGGATCGGAAGCGGCCAACAGGTTCGGCAAAGGGTGGTAGCGGAAATAAAGCCGGGCGCGCTCGATCGGCGTATTCACGACCGTCAGACTGTCAATGCCTTTTTCCCGTAAAGCCCCTTCAAGTTGTGACATGGCTGCGATCTGGCGCCGGCAGAACGCGCAATGCAGACCGCGGAACAAGCCGACCAAGACCGGCTTGCGGCCGCGAAAGTCGTCAATGGCGACTTTGCCCTCGCGCGTGATTGCATCAAGAACGACATTCGGTGCACGGTCGCCCGGCTGTAACGGCCTTTCAGTGCGAGGCTCAGCCATGTGTGTCCTCCGCTTGGCTAGTCTAGAAACGGTAATACAATGAGCGCCTCCGGATCGAGACCATGCCTGGTGCAGACGTCTTGCGCCAGGGTAAAGTATCGTTCCGCCTCGGCCATATCATCAAGGTCGAGACTAAGCGTGGCCAAACCATCATAGCATGGAAACAGGAGTTGTGGTTCACGGGTTTCGCCGGCGACCGCCAGCGCCTCCCTATAGCAATCGCGGGCCAGTTCCGGCTGACCGTGACACTGATGAATTTGTCCAAGCACGATCAGCGGTACCGGTAGATGGTCGCGCTGATCCAGCGCCCGGTCAATCTCGATGGCCTTTTCAGCGGCGGGCACGCCTTCGCTTGCGCACCGATCGGTGAACGTACAGTAGGCCACCGCGAGATTGGCAAGAAGACGCGCCTGGAAACCGAGATCGCCGATGCGGTGTGCAACCTTCAGGCCCCGCCTGCAAACCTGAATCGCCAGCTGTGGGTTGGCAATGGTATAGAGCACACCAAGATTTGTGTATCCACGACAGGCGACGTTGAGCAAGCCTGCGTCTTCGGCAACCTTGACGCTCCGCTCCACATCGCGGACCGCATCCTGGCTCCGTCCAAGGCGTGCCAGCGCCACCGCTTTTGTGTTGAGCGCTTCGGCAGTAACCCGCGCGGCTTCGAGCCTGGTTTCCGCATCGCTGCCAGACGCGAGAATTTGTGCGCAATGCAATGCCTCATCGGCCCACCGTACAGCACTGTCCTGGTCACCGACGCGAAACGCAAGGTGACCACGTTCCTGCGCGAGATGTGCATGCTCGATTAGCGGGTCCATTCCTTCAAGCAGTGTCGTCGCCTCGGCATAACGCGCTTCCGCCTCGTCGCGCTTACCCATATCCCAAAGCAGACGGCCGAGCTTTCGAAGTATCCTTGCCGTAGCGGCAGGATCGCCCGTACCACGGTAAGCCTTCAAGGCTTGCATGTAATATGCTTTGGCGGTTTCCCGCTGGCCGGCTGGACCACAAAGATCAGCAATTCGTTCGCACAACAGCAGAAAATCCTGTCCCTGGTCAGCATTCGACAGAGCCCCCAGCGCCAGGCCGTAAAGGCGAAGAGCATCGTCGTTGGCGTAGATCTTGCGTGCCCGGTCGCCGGCCGCCATCAGGTAAAGTGCGCCTTTTGCTCTGGCAGGCGTTTGGCTGAAATGGTGGCCGAGCAGTGCCAAATCTTCGAGATGTTCGGGCTCATTTCCATAAAGGCGCTCCAGAGCATCACCGATCTGGCCATGCATTTCGACGCGCCTTTGCAGCAAAAGATTCTGATAAATCACACCGTGCAGCAGAGTCTGCATGAAACGATAGTCATGCGATGCCGTCGTTTCCGTCCGCGGGATCTCCTCTATGATTTCGGCGTCACAGAGCAGATCAAGGCCGGCGTCAACATGCGTCGGGTCGGTCGAAATTGTTCTGAGCAACCTTGCATCGAAGCGAGGTCCGATCACCGCTGCTTCCTGCGCCAGCCTGCGAACATCCGGCAGCAACCTGTCCATACGGGCGAGCAACATTGCCTCGATGTTCACGGGAATATCGGCGGCTGCCTCCTTTGTCGCAATCCGCCAATGCTGGCCATCCCTTTGCAGAGCCCCGGTTTCAACCAGACCGCGCACGATCTCCTCGAGGAACAAGGGATTGCCCCCTGCGCGTTCGAGGATCCGGTTCGTCAGGTCGATGGATAATTTGCTTGGCTCGAAGCCAAAAAAGGCTGCGAGCAGTTTTCGCCCGTCGTCGTCGGATAACGGGGCGAGGCGCAGCACGGTCAGGCTGGTTCGACTCGAGTCAAGTACGTCTGTATCGAATGCCGATCGGTGGGTTGTCAGCAGCATGAGGCGGCTGCGTTCCAGCCGATCCATCAGAAAGCGCAACACTTCCAGAGAGGCTGTATCAGCCCAATGAAGGTCCTCGACAACCAGCAACAGCGGCGATCGCGCCAGACGCCGCTCGAATATCGTACGAACTGCATAGAAAATTTGCCGGCGCAACTGCTCTGGCTCGACATGCCGGAGCATTTGCTCTTTGTCGTCGAGACCAAGAACATAGAACAAAAGTGGCGTTAACTGGGAAACCTCCTCGGACGAAAGACCCAGCCCGCAAAGGCCTGCTGCGAGCAGTTCCTTCGTCTTTTCGGGTGAATCGGCCGGGTCAATTTCGTATGCGCTGCGTAGGACGGCGGCCAGAGCACCATATGACGGTTCACCAAGGGACGAACAATATGCGCGTCGAACCACGAGTTCGGCAAAGCGTGCGTCTTCATTGACGCGGGCGAGAAACGTCTCGGTCAGGCGCGATTTTCCAATGCCGGCCTCGCCAACCAACCGCACCAGCTGGGCTGTGCCGCAACATGCCAGTTCGAGGCAGCCAAGCATACGTTGAAGCTCCGCATTGCGTCCAATCAGCGGTGCGCTCAGGCCGAGCGCTTCCAATCCTCGTGCGGCGCGAGGCGCTTCAAGTGGGCAAATCAATCGGTGTACCGGAAAGCTGCCAACTTTACCGCGCAATGCATGATCGCCAAGAGACTCATAGGAAAACGCGTGCCGGGTGAGGCGATAGGTGAGGGGGCCGACGAGAACCTCGCCGGGTTTGGCTATTGATTGCAGCCGTTGCGCGCTGTTTACGGTGTCACCCGTAACGGAATACGATTTGCTCGTGCCTACGCCAAACCCGCCGGTAACAACCGGACCAGTATTAATTCCTAGATGCAGAACCAGCGTCGAACCGGTGCGTGTTTTCCAGCGATCGGCCATGCGTGCCGTCCGATTGATCATGTCCAGCGCCGCCCGAAGCGCCCGCTCGGGGTCGTCCTCGTGAGCAACAGGGGCGCCGAACAATGCAAGCAACGCATCGCCGATGAATTTGTCAACGAAACCTCCAAAACCATGGACGGCCGTCGTCAAGTCTTCAAAAAGCTCGTTCTGGAGCGCTTGCATGACTTCCGGGTCAAGTTGTTCGCTTAAAGCAGTAAAGCCACAAAGGTCAGCAAACAGGACCGTTACGGTGCGCCGGTCTGCCACGGACTCCGGTCTTGCTGGCGCGGACCCGTGCGACACCCGCGCTTGCGGGGCTTCATTGTCAGGGGCTCTGGGACTTAAGATTTGCTGGGCACCCGTTTTTGCTGCTCCAGGAATAGCGATCCCGCATCTGGGACAAAATGAGAAGTCGGGTGGGCACAGGTATCCGCAACCTGGACACGAGCTCGGTTGCTTCGCGCCGCATTTTGGGCAAAACGCAAAATCGCTTTGAACGTCAAGACCGCAACCGGAGCAGTTCATCGATGACGACCCCGCAGAGCCCGGTGAACCACGTGATATCTTGGCGGACCGGCCCGATAGACGAACATGAACCCGTGTCGGCAAACTGGCAAGCGACAATAGCCGGGCCTCATAGCACGGCACAGCAAGCGAAAACGCGGGCCCGCGCAGCTAGCGTTAACAGCAGTCAGCACGATGCGGTGCCGCTGGCATTAAGATCGCTTATGTCTCCATCACTTGAATAAATTTTTGAAATTTGGCCTTTGAAATTAGCCTGAGCTCACCCAAACCCAGAGGAGCATGGCTGACAATGGATGATATGTTGCACGTAACAAAGTGGCACAACGGTGGAAAAGCGTTTTCACCGTTTTCCGAAGCGGAGATGAGACGTCGGCAAAGGGATATTCGCAAGTGGATGTCCGAGAACCAGGTCGATGCTTCGCTTTTCACCTCCTACCACTGCATCAACTACTATTCGGGTTGGCTTTATTGCTACTTCGGGCGAAAGTACGGGATGGTGATCGATCATGATAGCGCGACCACCATCTCGGCAGGGATCGATGGTGGCCAGCCCTGGAGGCGCAGCTTTGGGGACAACATTACATACACTGACTGGCGC
>NZ_JBBNAM010000174.1:0-8655 GCF_037994425.1 Phyllobacterium sp. | reverse complement strand
GCACGAGGGTCAACTGTTGGGACTTGTGGTCAATGATCTCGACGTTATTCGCCGTCTCCCCGATCACGCCATAGATGCGATTCCTGCGGTGCTTCAGAAGGGGCGAGGCGACGCACAGATCGAGGCTATCGGCAGGATTGCCGAGGGTGGACAGCTTATCTCCATTTTATCGCCAGAAAAACTGTTCGGCCACAAGGAGGTCACTCAGGCAATCGCCAGGAACCAAGGAGCGAAGCCGATGGAGGCGACAGGAACAAGCGGCGAGGCACTTGAGCAATTTCTGATCTTCCAGCTCGGCGATGAAACCTACGGCCTTCCGGTCAGATCGGTCGACGAAGTCGTCCGAGTTCCAAGCGATATCACGCGCGTTCCCGGCGCTCCAAGTTTTGTAGTGGGCGTCATCAATCTTCGCGGCAAAGCTGTACCCCTTATCGACCAGCGCGCGCGTTTCGACACGCCTTCGACGCAGCAATCGGCCAAGACCCGCGCCATTGTTTTGACGCTTGGCCAACTGCAGGCAGGGTTTGTCATCGACGGTGTATCTGAGGTTAAGGCAATCGCGTCGTCCGCCCTATCAGAGGCACCAAAATTTTCCTCTGAACAAACGGATGTTTTTGACCGAGTTGCCCATATTGAGGCGGACGGCCGAATGATACTGCTGATCGATCCCCAGGAGCTTCTGTCACGGGCCGAACGAGATGTGGTGGCTTCGATCGCGAACGATGTGACCGCGGCGGTGGGGCCGTGATCCGCCTGCTCATCGTCGAGGATTCCGCTTTAATGCGAAAGCTACTGGGGCAGATTTTTACTGACGAGGGTGATTTCGAGATCGAGTTTGCACGGGACGGCGCCGAAGCCTTAAAGGTCATTTCGAGCTTCCGGCCTGACGTTGTAACCCTCGATATCCATATGCCTCTTGTGGACGGACTGGCTTGTCTGGACCGCATCATGCTGGATTACCCTTGCCCGGTCGTCATGGTGTCCTCGCTCACCGAAGAAGGCGCTGAGGAGACCTTGGCCGCTCTCGAGATTGGAGCGGTCGACTTTATCGCCAAGCCCGGTGGCGCAATCTCGCTTGGGATCGAAGACCTTGCCCCGCGCCTGGTCGAGAAGGTTCGTATGGCAGCAACGGTTCGCATTCGCCGCAGCCGACGTCTGGCCGAGCGTGTGCGCATGGCGCATATGGCGCCACAACCATCGCCCTCGAGGCCGTTCAGTCGGCGAGACGCAGCCGATAGATTGTTTCGCGACCCTGGCAAACCCGGTCTTGTCCTCATCGGGGCATCAACAGGCGGTCCGCCGGCGCTGGACGCAGTCCTCGCCAAGCTCCCGGCAGACTTTCGCTTTCCGGTCGTGGTGGCGCAGCACATGCCCGCCTCCTTCACCGGCCCCCTCTCCCGGCGCCTGAACAAGATTTGCGCGCTCAACGTCAGCGAGGTAAAGCAACAGATCAAGCTCGAACCGGGGAATGTCTATATCGCCAAGGGAGATGCCGATATCGTAATATCGTCCCGTGCCGGGGCGCTGGTCGCAATGGCCGCCCCCAGCGACCCGGCCTACCGGTGGCATCCAAGCGTTGAGCGAATGGTGCGCTCAGCTATGAAGCATGTGCCGGCAGCCGATCTCGTCGGCGTACTGATGACTGGGATGGGAAGTGACGGGGCGGCTGCGATGGCAGATCTTCACGCCAGCGGCGGTTATACGATTGCCGAATCCGAAGACACTGCCGTCGTGTGGGGCATGCCGGGCGAGTTGGTGCGCCTTCAAGGCGCAAGCGAGACTACGAGGGTTGACGACATCGGAACCTCCCTGCTGGATCGGGTTAGCTGATGGCGACTACTCCCGCCGAGCCGAGCGATGACCGCGCATCTCCGCTTTCCGCCGCCGATCTCGAGGAGATATGCGCCATAATATACAAGCGAAGCGGTATGGTTTTCGGCGAGACGAAACGCTACTACATCGAGCGCCGGGTGGCGGACCTAATCGCGCAACGACAATCCGCGTCTGCCAGGAACTATATTGGCGTCCTGCGCGGAGACCCACGCGAGACTGAGTTGCTCATCAACAGCTTCACGGTTAACGAGACGTATTTTTACCGCGAGCAGCACCAGTTGGCATGCTTGAGCAACTCGATCCTGCCGGAAGTTATCCGCTCAAAGGGACCTGGCGACCGAATTCGCATCTGGTCGATGCCCTGCTCCAGCGGCGAGGAGCCGTATTCGATTGCCATCTGGCTGTTGGAGAACTGGCCTCTGGTCGACGCCTATAATGTCGAGATCACTGGATCGGATATCGATACCGACGTCCTGAAGCAGGCCGTCGAAGGATATTACGGGCCGCGGTCGTTGTCGAAGATTCCCAAGGACATCCTTGATCGGTATTTCGACCCGGAGAAAGATCAGCAACGCCGACTGATCAGCGATTTAAGGGAGTCTGTGACGTTTGCGAAAGGCAACATCATCGATCGGCAAAGCTTGGCCGCAATTGGGCGTTTCGATGTGATCTTCTGCCGAAACCTTTTGATCTATTTCGATGAGGCGGCGCGCGAGATTGCAGCTCGTAATATTCACGAGCTCCTCTATCCCGGCGGCTTTATCTGCCTGGGGCATACCGAGTCCATGTCGCGCATTTCGGAGACCTTCGAACCCGTCCGGTTTCCCGACGCCATCGTCTACCGGGAAAGACGAGGGAAAAATGAATGGATGAATTGATCGTTCAGTTTGCCACCGAGGCGCGAGAGTTGGTCCAGCAGGCCACCGAGGATCTGCTGTCGCTGGAGTCAAATCCACAGAAACGGGATAGCCTTGAGAGTGCATTCCGGTCGATTCATACGTTGAAAGGCTCTGTTGGTCTCTTCGATTTTGGCTCGATGCTCGCCGTCTTGCATCAGGCGGAAGATCTGTTGAGCCGGGCGCGGGCCGATAAGATCGTCGTTAATGGCACACTGATTGATTGTCTTCTCGCTGTGGT
Source organism: Phyllobacterium sp. (assembly GCF_037994425.1). Taxonomy (NCBI): domain Bacteria; kingdom Pseudomonadati; phylum Pseudomonadota; class Alphaproteobacteria; order Hyphomicrobiales; family Phyllobacteriaceae; genus Phyllobacterium; species Phyllobacterium sp. The sequence continues at coordinate 5,685 of NZ_JBBNAM010000174.1, read as the reverse complement.
TCAGTGGGTTGAAGACAGTCTCCCCGGCATATCTCAGACGGGGCGGTTGTCGGAGGCGCAAGAAAAACAGGCTCCGCGACTGATCGGAATCCTTAGCGGCGAAATGACCGATCAAGTCGACGATGTGATCGGACCTGGACCTGAGCAAATACCAGGCTGGGCTTTGTCTTTGCGTGAGCAAGCTCCCGCCTCAGATTCCGAGGGAAGCCTAATTGCCATTCGCTATGAACCGCATCCCGAATGCTTCTTCAACGGCGACGATCCGCTGGCGACCCTGACGAAGGTCCCAGACCTCCGGCATCTGAACATCTTCTTGAAAGAGCCCCAAACCTCCCCGCAAAACTACGACCCGTTCAGATGTCATCTTTTGATTGAGGCTTTGTCCGGGGGGGCTCTGGCTGAGGCCGAAGCGGTGTTCCGGCTCATACCCGACCAGGTCGAGCTTCTCGCTCTGCCCGCAGACGACGCGAAGCTTCCCGCCGTTCCATCGGGGACGCCGTCCGATCACTCCGTTGAACGCCAATCGACAACCATGCGGGTCGATTCCGCGCGTATCGACAAGCTGGTCGAGATCGCTGGTGAGTTGATTGTTGCCAAAAACGGGCTTGTGCCGCTAGCAGGCGAAGCGCAAGAGCTTGGCAATCGCCGGCTGGCGAGGCGCATATTGTCGAGCCACCACGAGATCGAGCTGCTTGTCGCCTCCCTCTACGGCGCCGTTACCCAAGCGCGCCTGATCCCGCTCGAACACGTATTCCGCCGCTTTCCCCGACTGGTACGAGAAACCTCGACAAGACTTGGCAAGGCACTCGATCTGATCATCGAAGGTGAGACAGTCGAAGCGGATCGCGAAATCGTCGAGAACCTCTTCGAACCGCTGCTGCACCTTGTTCGAAATAGCCTCGACCACGGAATCGAGCCTGAGGCCGAGCGATTGCAGCTTTCCAAGCCGGCCAGAGGGCGCCTCCGCCTGACTGCCCGGCAACGCGGTGACCAGATCGAAATCGAAGTGGCCGATGATGGTCGCGGCATCGACCCGCAGCGTGTCCGCGCGACTGCAGTCGACCGGGGTGTCATATCGGAAATTCAGGCAACCGCTTCGTCTGATGAGGCCGTCCTTCAATTGGTTTTTGCGCCTGGCTTCTCTACAGCGTCGTCGATCTCCGACCTGTCGGGGCGCGGGGTCGGCCTTGATGCCGTACAGAGTTCCATCAAGAAGCTCGGCGGGTCGGTGGAACTAAGCAGCGCGGTCGGATCGGGAACATCGTTCAGTCTGAAACTGCCGATCAGTTTCTCGATGACCCAGCTCATGATCGTGGAGGTGGGTGGCGAGCGCTATGGAATCCCGCTGTCGGATGTCGTGGAGACACATAGATTGCCGGCCAGCGCCGTTCAGTGTGTAAGAGCGGGCCAGGCGTTCGTCCTGCGCAATCAAACCGTCCCGTTGCTTCATCTGCGCGAACTACTCCAGTTGCCTTCCTCTGGATCTCCCTCCGGTGATCTTAAGGTCCTTATCATGCGAACGGCAGGAGGCAAGATCGGCATTGCGGTCGAGAAAATCGCGGAACGCTCTGAAACTCTGACGCGGCCCCTGTCCGGTCTGTTGCAGGGCGTCGCCGGGATTGCTGGTACCACACTATTGGGCGACGGCCGGGTTTTACTTGTCCTCGACATGGAGGATCTTGTGCGATGACAGTCACTCTTGACGGCGACGTTATTGCGCTTTCCGGACCTTGCGGTGTCGAGGAGGTCGAAACGCTAGTGAATTACCTTGAGAACCACCCATCTGCCCCTGTTGATGTTGGTGAGGCCACGTCGATCCACACCGCACTCTGGCAGGCATTGCTGGTTTTCAGGCCGAAAATCAGCGGATCACCCAGCTCGATGGCGCTCGGGCAGGTTCTCTTGGGAATAGAAGCCTATCTACGGAACGACAAAGAAGACGCCTGATTTGCTAGGGCATAAAACGACAAATAATGGTAGTACGAGTACACGGTAGAACGGCTACCTGACGACGGGATTGTAGAATGACAGTGAAAGTTTTGGTGGTAGACGACAGTAAATTGGCGCGCATCGTAGCAGGCAAGGCAATAGCTGCTTTGCAGCCAGACTGGACGCGCGTTGAGGCGGCGAGCGCTGCGGACGCCCTTGGGATCGTCAGGTCCGAGCAGATCGACGTCGCCATTCTCGATTTCAACATGCCTGACAAGGACGGCCTCGAACTGGCGTCCGAGCTACGCGCTAGCCATCCCAGCATGCCGATCGCCGTGATTACGGCGAACGTCCAGGATGAGATTGTCGCCAGGGTGCGCGCGCTCAATGCGACGTTTGTTGCAAAGCCGGTAACCCAGGATGCGTTGAGTGGCTTCATTTCCGGGGCCGCGCTCCGGCTCAAGAAAGCGGCAACATGAGTGATCAAGCCGTAGGCCTAGACGAGCTCGAACTCGACGCCCTGACGGAACTCGTCAATATCGGGGTGAGCCGCGCTGCTGCCAGCCTCAGAAAGATGGTGAACAAGCAGGTTATTCTGTCTGTACCTTCCGTTGAGATCGTTACCCGGAAGTCTGCCGCGTCCTTGATTGGCCAGCGTGAGAGCGAGAAACTCATCGCTGTCCAACAACAGTTCGAAGGCCCGTTCTCAGGGCGAGCGCTTCTGATCTTTCCCGAAAGCGACGGGTTATCGCTCGTTCGCGCGATCGTCGGCGATGACTTGGGAGAAAGCGAACTTGCCGCGATAGAAGAAGAAGCCCTTGCCGAAACAGGCAATGTCATTCTGAATGGCTGTCTTGGGTCCATGGCAAACATGCTGCAGCACACGCTGAAAATGTCGCTTCCCCATGTTCGCCGCGGCGATAGCAATCTTTTGTTCGAGATCCTGCCAGGCTCGAATGAGGAGGGCTTTGTTCTCTTCCTCTACATCAACTTCTCGGTAAAGGAGCACGATATTCGCGGCTATATTGCGATGATTATGGATTTGCCATCGATGGAGAGACTCAAGCAGCACATCGCGGACTTTATCGACCGCGTCATGATGGAAAGCCCGTAGCGTGAACCATACAACTGGCCGCATCCATGATTGAAGATGCCAAATCGTCTACAGAAATGCCGACCGCACTTGATGCGGCTCAGCGCCGGTTGGAATTGACCCTCGATGCCGCCGGCGCGACCTGCGGATGGGAATGGGATATCCCGGCGCGTCGACTTGTCGCTGACGCGAAATTTGCTGCGATAACCCATCAAGACCCCGTCGCCCTCGCCGATGGTGTATCGACGGACAGATTCTATGTGTCCATTCATCCCGACGATCTGAAGAGGGTGAAGTTGGCCGTCGCCGGCATTCTCGCCGGATCAGAGGTTTTTTCTAAAGAGTATCGACTGCTGCGCAATGACGGCGGCTATCGCTGGGTGCACGCCCGAGGCCGGACTATTTTCAGCGAGAACGACGAGCCAATGAAATTTGTCGGCGTTCTCGTTGACATCACCGAGCAGAAACGCACCAGCGAGCAGTTGCGCATTGCCCAGTCGGCAGGCGGCATAGGCACGTTCGAACACCTTGTCGGCTTCGGCACCATTACCGTTTCGGAACAATTTTGTCGGCTTTTCGGCCTTCACCCGACCAAAGTCCTTCCGATCCGGACGCTCAATGATCTCATCCACCCTGACGACGACCCACTGATTGATCTGAGCGGTCCAAATGGCTTTCAGAACGAACAGGACATCGAGTTTCGTGTCAGGCGTGCCGCCGATGGCCAGGAGCGCTGGCTGGCGCGTCGGGGAGAATACGTGGATGATCTGGAATCGAACGCCCGACGCTATGTCGGCGTAGTCTTTGACATTACAGAAACAAAACAGACCCAAGAGAGCCTGAGAGAGGCGAACCAGAAGCTGTCCGAAATCGCTCGCGACAGCGTACGTGATCGCGATCGCGTGTGGAAGAATTCGCGCGACCTTCTCGTCGTGATCGGTTTGGATGGCGTGTTCCGCGACGTCAGCCCCTCTTGGCAGCAAATCCTCGGACACCAGGTCGAAGAAGTCGTAGGGCAGAAGGTCCTCGACTTCGTGGCAGTGGATCAAAGGGAGGCTGTTCAACCCGAACTGAAGAAGGCGATCGAGAACGTCTATGCCGAACTGGACGCGACCCTTATCCACGCAGATGGTTCTGAACGCATCGTGTCCTGGATGACCTCCCGTGAAGACGACCTCGTCTACGCCTATGGGCGCGATATAACGGTTGAGAAACAGCAAAAGGCGATCCTGGAGCAAACCGAAGACCAACTTCGGCAAGCGCAAAAAATGGAGGCGGTCGGTCAGCTCACCGGCGGGATAGCACACGATTTCAACAACATGCTTACGGGGGTCATTGGCGCACTGTCACTTCTCAAGCGTCGGATCGCGGCCGGTCGTCTGGATGAACTGGACAAGTTCATTGATGCCGCAACATCTTCTGCACACCGCGCCGCTGCCTTGACCCACCGGCTTCTTGCGTTTTCCCGCCGTCAGTCCCTCGACCGTCACTCCATCGATCTCACGCAGCTCGTTCATTCGATGGAGGAGCTATTTCGCCGAACCCTGGGCGAACAGGTCGAGCTCGAGATCATGACCGGCCCCGACACTTGGAAAGCAGTGACTGACGCAAACCAGCTTGAGAGCGCTGTTCTCAATCTAGTAATCAACGCACGCGACGCTATGCCGAACGGCGGAAAACTCACTATCGAGACGACCAACGTGACACTTTCGCAAGCTGATCTCGCTAAAGGTGAGACGCTCAGGCCCGGTAGCTATGTGGTTCTGGCGGTCAGCGATACGGGCACGGGAATGTCACAAGCGACAATCGATAAGGCCTTTGATCCCTTCTTTACGACCAAGCCGATTGGACAGGGAACCGGACTCGGACTTTCGATGATCTATGGCTTCGCGCAACAATCAGGCGGTCATGCCCGAATTTACAGCCAACTCGACATTGGGACGACGATAAAACTCTACCTGCCACGCAGCACTGAAGGAGAACCTGCGGTTGATCAAGCGAGCGAGGAAGACTCTATCGCACCACGCGGAGAAGGCGAAACCGTCCTTGTCGTCGAGGACGACGATGCGGTCCGCCTGCTCGTTGTCGATGTTCTCAACGATCTGGGCTATCGCGTTCTGGAGGCGATCGATGGGACCCAGGCGCTACCGTACCTCGAGGGCAAGGGACGAATCGATCTGCTGATTTCGGACGTCGGCTTGCCAGGTCTTAATGGGCGCCAACTTGCCGAAATCGCCCTAACCGCGCGGCCCACGTTGAGCGTCCTGTTCATCACGGGCTATGCTGCAACGGCCGCGTCTCGCGCAGACTTCCTGGCGCCTGGCATGGAGATGATAACGAAACCCTTCGCCCTTGATGATCTTGCCCAAAAAGTGAAAGAAATACTGACGAAGTGATTTTCGTACGCTTGAAGGCGTCTTCTACTACCGCGCGGAACATTTGCGCCGCTTCTACAGTGCGGATGTGCCGAGGTTACGACGGAGGGCGGATTGATCGGTGCTATGGCGCTGTCTAAGTCGATCGTCAGTTCAGACGATAGTCATTCAACCCACTTTGATGGGTTGAATAATTTCTAAAAATGCATTATTTGAACCATTGAAAGGGTCAATTAATGCGCCTAACGCTCCAAACCCATTTTGATGACGAGTGGCATTACGCCGCGA
>NZ_JBBNAM010000173.1:0-1289 GCF_037994425.1 Phyllobacterium sp. | reverse complement strand
TCGTCACCAAGGCCGCCACACTTCCGGGCAACCTCACCCTCGATGCGACCGACAATGTGATCGTCGCCGAGGTCTTCTATCAATACACCCCGCTATTTCCCAATTTTACGCCGGTCGAGAGGCAGCTCTACAAGACGGCGGTCTTCCGTCCCCGTCTCGGCAGCCTCACGAGCGCGCCCGGTTGCTAGTCCACAAGGAAAGGATGATCCAATGTCGTTGATGTCCATGATCTCCCGCTTCCGCAAGGCCGAGGAAGGTGCCGTCCTCCCATTCGTCGGCATCGTCAGCCTGGCGCTGATCGGGGCAACGGGGTTCGGCATCGACGCAGCCCGCCTGATGCTTCTCCATTCGAGCCTTCAGCGCGCCATCGACGCCGGCGCCCTTTCCACCGTCGCCAAGCTGGACACCGCCACCATCGACGTGGAACTGCGAAAGTTTGCGGTCGCCAATTTCAACGATGGGGAGATTGGCGGGACACTCGACAGCCTGACCTGGACTATCAGCTCGGACAACAAGACACTGACCGTCAAGGCATCGGCCAGCGCTCCCGCGACGTTGATGAAAATCCTCGGCGTCCAGACGATCAGCACCAGCGCAGAAAGTATCATCGAACGATCGACCAATGGCCTTGAACTGGCACTTGTTCTCGACAACACCGGCTCGATGTCCGGAACGCCGCTCGAGAGCCTCAAGTCTGCGGCCAATACGCTGGTGAACATCCTATACGGCAACGACGCAGTTGCCGAGAACCTCTATGTGGGGATCGTTCCGTTCTCGCAGTCGGTCAATGTCGGCACGAGCCATGCCGGCTGGATGAAATCGGGCTCCATCGCCGCGCTCGATTGGGGATCGACATCAACGGGTGGCTCATGGGGTGGCTGCGTCGAGGCGCAGGCCGTAAAGGCCGACGACATTTCTGACGCGGTTCCCTCCAGCAAGCCGATCACGCCCTACTATTGGCCAGACGGCTCGGATAACAACTGGATCAGAAAGGGTAAATACTCCGACCCTCTCACCACCTCCCTCGGTCCCAACAAGAACTGCCCCGCCGAGGTGACGCGCCTGACCCCCAAGAAAGCGACGGTCGTTGCCGCCATCGCGGCGATGAAGGCGGTGGGCAATACCCACATCAACTTCGGGGCCGTGTGGGGCTGGCGGATGCTGTCTCCCAAATGGCGTGGCCTCTGGGGCGGCGACATGTCGACCTACAATCTGCCTCTCGACTACTACTCGAAGAACATGAACAAGGCGGCAGTCATCATGACCGACGGTGAGAACACCATGTCCTC
>NZ_JBBNAM010000172.1:0-9465 GCF_037994425.1 Phyllobacterium sp. | reverse complement strand
GTGCAAACGCCGCGCTTCTGCGGGTTTTCCTGCAGAGCAGGGACTTTATTGCGCTTTACCGGCGCAACGCGCGGCTTGCGGATCAGCTGGTTTACGGTAGGCATTCAACCTTCCCTCTTTCACAAATCTCGTATCTTCGCCCGTCAGGGCCGTTTCAGCGTCATGCTCATGCACGAATTCGGGCAACAGAACCACCGCTTGGGTGGCTTGCCCGAATAAAAGCAGAGGAAGCCAAAACGGCCTCATGCGAGCGGCAATTACATATCGATCGTAAAACGAACCCTGTTTGAGATGAACTCCAGAGCGAGTCGCTCCGAAAAAGCCAATCTCACATCGGCTCAGATGGCGTGCTGATACTTGGTCATTGCGTTACAGTCAAGCCTGAACGCCAAGATTTATTAAGGTTTGCGCGCTTTAGCGGCGCAGCACCGGCCCATTGAAAGATAGTTTCGCCAAACAGGCATTATTTCAAGCAAAATTTCACGTATTCCACGACGACGACGCAACCGTTCGTGCTAGGAACCGTTGAAATCAGTGTTCGCACAATTTGCCAAGGGAATCATCCAAATGCCAGAAGACTCAGCCAAACCCGTCCACCTCGTCGTCGCTGACGTCTGGAAGGAGAAGGAGGAGGAACCGAGGCAGGTGCACCTGCTTCTCATGACCGACGACACCGACAACCTCGTCAACATCGCGCTGCAGATATTGGCCAATGAAGGCTACGATGAGGCGGAACTAATGGAAATCGGTACGATTACTGAGGAGCCCGGGGAGGAACCGCATCGTTCGGCGTGGAAGAATGCCCTCACCGGCCAGGCAGCGCTCATTGAGTTCAACGAGTAGCGACGATCAAGCACCACGATCGATCTTTAAGGCCACGATCTGATAGAATAGGAAAGGCCGCCCCGAACTGCTCGGGGCGGCCTTTTGATTCTCGGCGCTAGCCAGCCTTATTCGGCGGGCTGGCCCGTCATGTCCGAGAGCATCGGGCTTGCCTTGGCAGCCGTCGCACCGGACTCCTTGCGGCGCTCGTCGATAATCAAGTCGTCGCGCGCCACGGCAATGCGGCGGATCTGCTTGACCGTGCCACCCGTACCCGCCGGGATCAGACGTCCAACGATGACGTTCTCCTTAAGGCCCTGCAGGGCATCCATCTTGCCGGCGACCGCCGCTTCCGTGAGGACGCGTGTCGTTTCCTGGAACGATGCCGCCGAGATGAACGACGGGGTCTGCAGCGATGCCTTGGTGATGCCGAGGAGGACCGGAACACCATAGCCCGGCTTCTTGCCATCTTCCTCAAGGCGCTCGTTGATCTCGTCGAGCTCAATGCGATCGACGTGATCGCCCGGGATGAAGCCGGTATCACCGGACTCGGTGATCTCGACCTTCTGCAGCATCTGACGGACAATCACTTCGATGTGCTTGTCGTTGATCAGAACGCCCTGCAACCGGTAGACTTCCTGGATTTCGTTGACGAGGTAGGAAGCAAGTGCCTCCACGCCCTTAATCGCCAGGATGTCGTGCGGCGCCGGATTGCCGTCGAGGATGTAATCGCCCTTTTCGATGGCGTCGCCGTCCTGAAGATGGAACGGCTTGCCCTTGGGGATGAGGTACTCGACAGGCTCGAGCGTCTCGTCGTTCGGTTCGATGACGATGCGGCGCTTGTTCTTGTAATCGCGGCCGAAACGGACCGTACCGTCGATCTCGGCGATGATCGCATGGTCCTTCGGACGGCGAGCTTCGAACAGTTCCGCAACGCGCGGCAGACCACCGGTGATGTCCTTGGTCTTGGCGCTTTCCATCGGAATACGGGCAAGAACGTCACCAGCCTTCACATGCGAACCGGGTTCGACCGAAAGGATCGACTCGACCGACAGCTGGAAGCGAGCGTCGCCACCCTTTGCCAGTTTCATCACCTTGCCGGCCTTGTCCTTGACGACGATAGCAGGCTTCAGGTCCGAACCACGCGGCGTCGAACGCCAGTCAATGACCACGCGCTTGGTGATACCGGTGGACTCGTCCGTCGTCTCCGCAACCGAAAGACCGTCGACCATGTCTTCGAATTCGACATGACCTTCGACTTCCGTCATGACCGGACGGGTATACGGATCCCACTCGGCGATACGCTGGCCGCGCTTAACATTATCGCCATCATCGACATAAATGCGCGAACCGTAGGTAACGCGGTGTGTTGCGCGTTCCTTGCCGTTTGCATCGAGGATGACCACAGCCATGTTGCGGCCCATGACGACCAGATGTCCGTCCGAGTTGCGTACCACGTTGCGGTTGCGGATCTGAACCGTACCCTCGTAGCTGGCTTCGAGGAACGACTGATCGACAACCTGCGCAGTACCACCAAGGTGGAACGTGCGCATTGTCAGCTGCGTGCCCGGCTCACCGATCGACTGAGCGGCAATGACGCCGACAGCTTCACCCTGGTTGACCGGAGTACCACGGGCCAGATCGCGGCCGTAGCACTTGGCGCAGATACCGCCACGCGTCTCACAGGTAAGCGCCGAACGGATGCGAATGGACTGAACGCCAGCCTTCTCGATCGCGTCGACGTCGAACTCGTCGATGATCTTGCCGCCGGCGACCAGAACGTCGCTGGAAACCGGATGCACGATATCTTCAAGCGCCGTACGACCGAGGACGCGCTGACCAAGGGTCGCCACGACCTGACCGGCATCGACGATCGGCTGCATGGTGAGACCGGTGGTCGTACCGCAATCGGTCGAGATGACGATGCAGTCCTGTGCGACGTCGACGAGACGACGGGTCAGGTAACCGGAGTTGGCCGTCTTCAAGGCGGTGTCGGCAAGACCCTTACGGGCACCGTGGGTCGAGTTGAAGTACTCGTTCACGGTCAGACCTTCCTTGAAGTTCGAAATGATGGGCGTTTCGATGATCTCGCCCGAAGGCTTGGCCATCAGGCCGCGCATGCCGCCGAGCTGGCGCATCTGGTTCGGCGAACCGCGAGCACCCGAGTGCGACATCATGTAGATCGAGTTCATCTGCTTCTGGCGGCCAGTAGCAGGATCGAACTCGACGGCCTTGATGCGTGCCATCATTTCGTCAGCGACCTTCTCGGTGCACTTGCCCCAAGCGTCGACAACCTTGTTGTACTTCTCGCCCTGGGTGATCAGGCCGTCATTGTACTGCTGTTCGTATTCCGTCGCCAAAGCTTCGGTCTCGGCAACGAGCTTCGCCTTGGTTTCCGGAATGACCATGTCGTCCTTGCCGAACGAAATGCCGGCGCGGCAGGCATGGGCAAAGCCAAGCTGCATGATGCGATCGCAGAAGATGACCGTCTCTTTCTGACCGCAATGGCGATAGACCGTGTCGATCATCTTGGAGATGTTCTTCTTGGTCATTTCCTGGTTGCAGATGTCGAAAGGCACGTTGTGGTGCTTCGGCAGGAGTTCACCGATGATCATGCGGCCAGGAGTGGTCTCATAGATCTTCGACGTCGGCTTGCCGTCGGCATCGATGCTCTTGAAGCGTCCCTTGATCTTCGTGTGCAGGGTAACTGCACCACTGCCTATGGCGTGATGCAGTTCACCCATGTCCGCAAAGGCCATGCCCTCGCCCGGCTCCTTGGCCGCAACGATCGACAGGTAGTAGAGACCGAGAACCATGTCCTGCGACGGAACGATAACCGGCAGACCGTTGGCGGGATGCAGGATGTTGTTCGTCGACATCATCAGGACGCGTGCTTCGAGCTGTGCTTCAAGCGAAAGCGGCACGTGAACAGCCATCTGGTCGCCGTCGAAGTCCGCGTTGAAAGCGGTACAGACGAGCGGATGCAGCTGGATTGCCTTGCCTTCGATTAGGGTGGGCTCGAATGCCTGGATGCCAAGACGGTGCAGCGTCGGCGCACGGTTCAGGAGAACCGGGTGCTCACGGATGACCTCGTCGAGAATATCCCAGACTTCTGGCTTTTCCTTTTCAACCAGCTTTTTGGCCTGCTTGACCGTCGAGGAATAACCCTTCGCGTCGAGGCGGGCGTAGATGAACGGCTTGAACAATTCGAGCGCCATCTTCTTCGGCAGGCCGCACTGGTGGAGCTTCAGCTCCGGACCGGTCACGATGACCGAACGGCCGGAATAGTCGACGCGCTTGCCGAGCAGGTTCTGACGGAAGCGGCCCTGCTTGCCCTTGAGCATATCGGACAGCGACTTTAGCGGACGCTTGTTGGCACCGGTGATGACGCGGCCGCGGCGACCGTTGTCGAACAGTGCATCAACCGATTCCTGAAGCATGCGCTTCTCGTTGCGGATGATGATGCCGGGGGCACGAAGTTCGATCAGGCGCTTCAGGCGATTATTACGGTTGATGACGCGGCGATAGAGATCGTTGAGATCGGACGTCGCGAAACGGCCGCCATCTAGCGGAACGAGCGGACGCAGGTCCGGCGGGATGACCGGAACGATCTTCATGATCATCCATTCCGGACGGTTGCCCGACTCCAGGAAGTTCTCGACGATCTTCAGACGCTTCATCAGCTTCTTCTGCTTCAGATCCGAAGTGGTCTCGGCGAGTTCTGCACGCAGGTCGCCGGCGATCTTTTCGAGATCCATCGAAGCGAGAAGTTCATGAATTGCTTCGGCGCCGATGAGAGCCGTGAAGGCGTCCTCACCGTACTCGTCGACGGCAATCATGTACTCTTCTTCAGAAAGAAGCTGGTGCTCCTTGAGGGCGGTAAGGCCCGGTTCGGTCACAATGTAGTTCTCGAAATAGAGAACGCGCTCGATGCCCTTGAGGGTCATGTCGAGCAGCGTGCCGATACGGCTCGGCAGCGACTTCAGGAACCAGATGTGTGCAACCGGAGCTGCGAGTTCGATATGGCCCATGCGCTCACGGCGAACGCGTGACAGCGTGACTTCCACGCCGCACTTTTCGCAGATGATGCCCTTGTATTTCATGCGCTTGTACTTGCCGCACAAGCATTCATAGTCCTTGATCGGCCCGAAGATCCGAGCACAGAAGAGACCATCCCGCTCCGGCTTGAAGGTGCGGTAGTTGATCGTCTCCGGCTTCTTGATCTCACCGTATGACCAGGACAGAATCTTCTCAGGGCTGGCGATCGATATCCGGATGGAATCGAATGCCTGCACAGGCACCTGAGGATTGAAAAGATTCATGACCTCTTGGTTCATGCCGTTTCTCCATGGGGCAAAGTTTGCCCTCTACTTGCGATGGATAGCCGCCGCCGCGGGTCCATCTGGATCAAATGCCGCTTCTGCAGCGGCTCGAACATGCTGGTCGGGTGCGCAGCGAACTACGCACCCTTCCCTTCTTATTCAGCCGCGTCGGGAAGCGCCTGCTGTGGTTCCAACTGTCGTGTATCGTCCAGCTCGACATTGAGGCCGAGCGAACGCATTTCCTTGACGAGAACGTTGAAGCTCTCCGGAATGCCGGCCTCGAACGTGTCGTCGCCACGGACGATCGCTTCGTAGACCTTGGTACGACCGGCGACGTCGTCGGACTTGACCGTCAGCATTTCCTGCAGCGTGTAAGCCGCACCGTATGCTTCGAGGGCCCAGACCTCCATTTCACCGAAGCGCTGGCCACCGAACTGCGCCTTGCCACCCAGCGGCTGCTGCGTGACGAGCGAGTAGGGTCCGATCGAACGAGCATGGATCTTGTCGTCGACCAGGTGGTGCAGCTTCAGCATATATATGTAGCCGACTGTTACCTGGCGATCGAAAGTCTCACCCGTGCGTCCATCATAGAGCGTCGACTGACCCGAGGACTTCAGGCCCGCCTGCTCCAGCATCACGTTGATGTCCGGTTCATGCGCACCATCGAAGACCGGCGTTGCAATCGACACACCGCGCTTCATCTGCTCGCCTAGACGGACGATGCTCTCGTCGTCATAGTTGCGAACCGGCTCGTTGCGATCGTTGTCCGGAATGATCGACTCGATCGTTGTCCGGAGCGGCGCAATGTCGCCCTGTGCCTTGTAGGCTTCGATCAGCTCGCCGATCTTCTTGCCCATGCCAGCGCAGGCCCAGCCGAGATGCGTCTCGAGGATCTGACCGACATTCATGCGGCTCGGCACGCCAAGCGGATTGAGCACGATGTCGACATGCGTTCCGTCTTCAAGGAACGGCATATCCTCAACAGCGGCGATACGCGAAACCACGCCCTTGTTGCCGTGACGGCCAGCCATCTTGTCGCCTGGCTGGATCTTGCGCTTCACAGCGACGAAGACCTTGACCATCTTCATGACGCCAGGAGGCATCTCGTCGCCGCGCTGGACCTTCTCGACCTTGTCCATGAAGCGCTGTTCAAGCAGCTTCTTGGAATCGTCGTACTGGTTGCGCAGAGCCTCGATTTCGCCCTGGACCTTCTCGTCCTCGACGGCAAACTGCCACCACTGGGAGCGCGGGAATTCACCCATCACTTCCTGGGTAACGGTGGTGCCCTTCTTGAACGCCTTCGGTCCGGCAACGGCTACCTTGCCGTTGAGAACGTCGACCAGACGGCCATAGACGTTACGGTCGAGAATTGCCTGCTCGTCGTCACGGTCCTTGGCGAGACGTTCGATTTCCTCGCGCTCGATTGCCATGGCGCGTTCGTCCTTCTCAACGCCGTGGCGATTGAAGACGCGAACTTCCACAACCGTACCGTAGGTTCCGGGCGGCATGCGCATCGAGGTGTCACGGACATCCGAAGCCTTTTCACCGAAGATGGCGCGCAGAAGCTTCTCTTCCGGCGTCATCGGGCTCTCGCCCTTCGGCGTGATCTTGCCGACGAGGATATCGCCCGGCTGAACTTCGGCACCGATGTACACGATACCGGCTTCGTCGAGGTTCTTCAGCGCTTCTTCCGAAACGTTCGGAATGTCGCGCGTGATTTCCTCAGGTCCGAGCTTCGTGTCGCGGGCCATGACTTCGAACTCCTCGATGTGGATCGAGGTGAAGACGTCGTCCGAAACGATCTTCTCAGAAAGCAGGATCGAGTCTTCGTAGTTGTAGCCATTCCATGGCATGAACGCGACGAGCACGTTGCGGCCAAGCGCCAGATCGCCGAGATCGGTCGAAGGACCGTCAGCGATGATGTCACCCTTCTCGATCCGGTCACCGACACGCACCAGCGGACGCTGGTTGATGCAGGTATTCTGGTTCGAGCGCTGGAACTTCATCAGACGATAGATATCGACACCCGACTTGCCGGGAACGAGGTCTTCCGTCGCACGGATAACGATACGCGTCGCATCCACCTGGTCGACGATACCCGTGCGGCGTGCACCGATGGCGGCACCGGAGTCGCGAGCAACGACCGGTTCCATGCCAGTACCAACGAACGGAGCCTCGGCACGTACCAGCGGAACGGCCTGACGCTGCATGTTCGAGCCCATGAGAGCGCGGTTGGCGTCGTCGTTCTCGAGGAACGGAATGAGCGCCGCGGCAACCGACACGAGCTGCTTCGGCGAAACGTCCATCAGGTCCACGTTTTCACGCGGCGCCATCAAAACTTCACCTGCATGGCGGCAGACGACGAATTCGTCGGTGAACGCGCCGGAAGCGTCGAGTTCCACATTGGCCTGGGCCACGTGATACTTGGCTTCTTCCATGGCCGACAGATAGACGACCTCGTCCGTGACCTTGCCGTCGACGATCTTGCGGTACGGGCTCTCGATGAAGCCGTACTTGTTGACGCGGGCAAAGGTTGCGAGCGAGTTGATCAGACCGATGTTCGGGCCTTCCGGCGTTTCAATCGGGCAGATACGGCCGTAATGGGTCGGATGCACGTCGCGGACTTCGAAGCCGGCGCGCTCGCGGGTCAGACCGCCCGGTCCAAGTGCCGAAAGACGACGCTTGTGCGTGATCTCGGACAAGGGGTTGGTCTGGTCCATGAACTGCGACAACTGCGAGGAACCGAAGAACTCGCGAACGGCTGCGGCAGCCGGCTTCGCGTTGATGAGGTCCTGCGGCATCACGGTATCGATTTCGATCGAGGACATGCGTTCCTTGATGGCACGCTCCATGCGAAGCAGGCCAACACGGTACTGGTTCTCCATCAATTCGCCAACCGAACGGACACGACGGTTGCCGAGATTGTCGATGTCGTCGATTTCACCGCGGCCATCGCGCAGGTCGACCAGCATCTTGACGACGGCAAGGATGTCTTCCTTGCGCAGAACACGAACGGTATCTTCCGCGTCGAGATCGAGGCGCATGTTCATTTTCACGCGGCCGACGGCCGAGAGATCATAACGCTCGCTGTCGAAGAACAGCGACTTGAACATGGCTTCAGCCGAGTCGATCGTTGGCGGTTCACCCGGGCGCATGACGCGGTAGATGTCGAACAGCGCATCCTGGCGGCTTTCGTTCTTGTCTACGGCGAGCGTGTTGCGGATGTATGGTCCGATATTGACATGGTCGATATCAAGAACATTGATTTCTTCCGTGCCGGTATCGAGCAGAACCTTGAGGGTCTTTTCGTCGAGTTCGTCGCCGGCCTCGAGGTAAACCTCACCGGTCTGGAAGTTGACGATATCTTCAGCCAGATAGGAGCCGAACAGGTCGTCCTCGGTGGCCTTGATGAATTTGAGGCCCTTTTCGGCAAGCTGCTTGGCGCTGCGCGCCGTCAGCTTCTTGCCGGACTCCAACACGACTTCACCCGTATCGGCATCGATCACGTCCGAGGTAGCCTTGAAGCCCCTGAAGCGATCGACCGAGTAAGGAATCCGCCAGGTATCCCCGTCACGGCTGAACGTGATGGAGTTGTAGAAGGTCGAAAGGACTTCTTCCGAGTCCATGCCGAGCGCCATCAGCAGCGACGTCACCGGAATCTTGCGGCGGCGATCGATACGCGCATAGACGACATCCTTGGCATCGAACTCGATGTCGAGCCAGGAACCACGGTAGGGAATGACACGGGCAGCAAACAGAAGCTTGCCGGACGAATGGGTCTTGCCCTTGTCGTGATCGAAGAATACGCCCGGCGAACGGTGCATCTGCGAGACGATCACGCGCTCGGTGCCGTTGACAATGAAGGTGCCGTTGTCGGTCATGAGCGGCATGTCGCCCATGTAGACATCCTGCTCCTTGATGTCCTTGATCGACTTCGCGCCGGTATCTTCGTCGATATCGAACACGATGAGGCGCAGCGTCACCTTCAGCGGCGCTGCATAGGTCAGATCGCGCTGCCGGCATTCATCCACGTCGAACTTGGGGGCTTCGAACTCGTACTTGACGAATTCGAGCATGGAAGCACCCGAGAAATCCGAAATCGGGAACACAGACTTGAACACAGCCTGGAGACCCTCATCCAAACGCCCGCCCTTGGGCTCTTCCACCATCAGAAACTGATCGTAGGAAGCTTTTTGAACCTCGATGAGGTTCGGCATCTCTGCGACTTCCGGAATCTTACCGAAAAACTTGCGTACGCGCCTACGACCATTGAAAGAATGGGTCTGAGCCATCGTCGCTCCTCGTCTTTATGCCAGAAACT
>NZ_JBBNAM010000171.1:0-24594 GCF_037994425.1 Phyllobacterium sp. | reverse complement strand
TTGACCAATTGGTATTTGGGCGCGAACGACTGGGCAAATGTCTGTTCCTTGCCGAAATGGTCTTTGTCATATTGCTGCAGGGCGAAAACAGAAACCCCGACGATATCAACAACATCGTCACCAGGATAGAAGGCAGAAAGGTTGGGCTGACCTTTCGGAGACCACATGTATTTCGCCGACTTATTATTCGCGCGACAAACCGTCACCATGCGTCGATAGGCAGTGACATAGTCGGCAGGCGCCCAATGAGCCCAGGTAAACTGGTTGTCGGTTTCGTCCATCTCCTGGGCCCAGCGGATGGTAACATCGCTTTTGAGACCCGACGTGGTTGCGCAAACGGCAGCCATGTTTGCGTCGTACTTGCCAGCAAGAATCCCGCTAATGAGTTCTTCCGGCGACGATTGCCAGTCTTCCGCCCATGACCATGGTTCCACCGTAATGAGAAGCTTGCGCCCGCGCTTTTGAGCGTAATCATCAGCAACGGAAAGGGTTGACAGATCAACATCTTCCCACGGAAGAAAAAGGTGCTCGATCTTTGAATTGGGATCGTCCGTAAAATCGCCATGCGGATCGTAGGCGCCAAAGGTGACAGAATCCGGACCGATAATAGGCCGCTTGTCGTCAAGCTTGTTCGTTTCGGCGCTTTTTCCGGTTGGAATGCCGCGCGGGATGCTTGCCGCCAGTACGCTGCCTGTCAGCACCAAAGTAGCAATCGTAACGGCGATTGCGGTAGAAGTCTTCTTATTGTTCATTGTGTTGTCCTTTTTCCCGGCTTCTTGTTGCCCGCTAGTCGCTTCTGATCCTCAAGATCGGATTTGATGGATGCAAGATCCGAGGAGACGAGATTGTCTGCGACAAGCTTGTTGAATTCATCGGTTTTTGTCGGCACGGCGTGCTTGAAAACATACCAGGCACCGGACGGCTCTTTCCTCTGGAAGATGGTTTCGTGGTCGCGCATATGACCAAAACAGCTGTTGTTTCGGTAAATTCCCGATAGGGTGTGCCAGTCCGCGTCCAGGCACAAAAGGCCATCATTCGTTATGACCCATCGTCCCTGTGCCCATGCCGTTGTTGCCCCGGCGCCGGTCCGTGCGGTAAAGCGCCTTTCTTGATCGTCGAAGCGTCCGGCACCGTCGGGCCACGTCCATGTCTTGTCGCGATAAAGCAGATAAAGTTCGACCGCGCTCATTGGCCGGGCATCGGCTGACGGCGTGATGGCCTCGCTGGCACGGGCAGAACCCGTCAACATGGCTGCCGACAGCAAAGCTGCAATCCATATGGAAGAACGACCAATGGTTCCGCAGGATGGCGCTTTGACCACGCGGGCAAATCGCAGATAGTTCATTCTTCCAAGTCCCCTTGTTGTCATTTTGCTTTGCCCTTCACCAGTCCTTCTTGCGAGACGTCGCTATGCACTGTTTCGGGCAGCCAGCGCGGCTTGAAGGTCAGCTTGCGCAGTTCTCCACCTTTGAGGCCAGCGCCCGCTACCGCGTAGGTCGCTTCATAAAGTCTCAATCGACCTGTCCCCCAGGACAGCGACTCCAGTCCGTCCTTTCCGCGCTCGACGGATGCAATTCCCGGAAGGATGGCAAGGGAAAGGAGGCTCCCAGCCAGGACAGGACGATAGGTTCTGCTCTTGACCCTGACGACATTCTCGCGCGCGTGCTGAACGACAATCGTCAGCAACAGCAGCGTATAAATGACGGCATTAACGATTGCGAAAATATAAAATCCACGTGTCTCACCAGCGTCTTCGACAAGAAGAACAGGCAACACAGAGGCAACGGAAAGAAGGCCGTAGGGCAAAAGAACCCGAGCAGGCAGCGGATCCACTTCGGACGTTCCCTTGGGTGTGATGCGAAAGTCGACGTAGGAGCCGGTCATGAAGTCGCGCACTGCAGCGATGGTTCCAGCCAAGGCCCACGGCCAGCGCGCAAACAGGAAAAACATGGCCTCCCAACTCAAAATCCTGGCATCGAACGGACGGAATGTTCCACTTGCACGCCAGCGATAGGCCAAGAGGATCAAGGTGATTGAAAGCGGCGCAAAGTGAGCAAGAAAGCCTGGGTAGGTTACTGCAACAAAGTTTTCCCCATGAACGAGTGCAAGAATTGGCGTCACAAACATCAGGGCCATGAACAGGGCAAAGAGCGGATACCACAATTGCGAAAACAGGAACTGGAACTTGAGCTTCAGCGGCAGACGTGGAACATAGATCGGTGAATACTGTAACAGCAGCATGACGAGGCTGCGCGACCACTGGAATTCCTGGGTAACAAGATCCGCGAATGTACGGGGGCCCTCGCCGTGTGCAATGGCATCAAGCGCATGAACGCCGCGCCAGCCATGGGCATTCATCATCAAGGTCGTCGAATGATCTTCGGCAAGCTCCGGTCCCAGTCCTCCGATTTCCTTAAGCGCAATGGTGCGCACGGCATAATGCGATCCGATGCACAGGGGCGCAAGACCACGATTGTAGCCGGCCTGAAGCGAACCATGCATGCTCGCTTCTGCGTAAAGCCGCCCTCGTGCAGACCAGCTTTGTGACGCATTGCGGTCGCAGATGCTCGGTGCCGACACGTAGCCAACGTCTGGATCGGCGAACGGACGCAACATTTCAACAAGATAACCTGCCTCTGGAACGTGATCGGCGTCGAGCTGCACCACGAAGTCGTAGCACTCATAGCCGAAATGATCATAGAAGAAGGCAAGGTTGCCTTCCTTGCAGCGTGTGCGACGTGGCCAGGTCGTGCGGTGATAGTCAGCTCTGTCCTTTCGCGTTGAAACGAAAACGCCATTCTGCCTGCACCAGTTCAACGTTTCCGGGGTCGGATCTTCGTCGGCAAGCCACGTGTCATGGGGATGGTCTTGGGCAAGCATGGCTTTGAGCGTTGCCGCCACTACCGAAAAGGGTTCCGAGGGTGCTTTGGTCACAACCATTGCGACGCGACTGTCAACGGGAAGCTCTAGCGGTCCGTTCGCCTTTTGCGCGCGATAGAACACCGTGATGAAATAGGCGGGCAGGAGCGTCACCCAGGCGAGTATGGACGTGACCAGGAAAAAGCCCCAAAAGCCGACAAAATGTTCCGGTTTCAGCCACCAGACCCAAAAATAGACGAGCGTTGCCAGCCAGATCGTGGCGCCGGCAAGATATTCGTATCGCCGATATCCCCGCAGGATCGGGACGGTGGTGCTCGTCATGCCCGCTGCTCCAGACCAAAGAAGGGGGCTGCCGTGCGCACGATCGTATCAATGTCCGAGTATTCGGTCGCAAAGCCAAGCGCCTTGCTTGCAAATGACGGGTCGGCATAAAGAGCAGGCGGATCGCCGGCCCGGCGCGGATGCATTTCGACCGGCACTTCGCGCTTGGTGATGCGGCCGATCGCTGCCAAAATCTCGCCAATGGATGAACCGTATCCAGTTCCAAGATTGACGCAAAGGTTGTCGCCGCCATTGACGAGGTGTTCGAGTGCAAGAACATGCGCGCGCGCCAGATCCGTCACATGAATATAGTCGCGAATGCAGGTACCATCTTGCGTGTCGTAGTCGTCGCCGAAAACCGCAAGATGAGAGATGGCGCCACCGGCGGCGAGCAAGGCCCTTGGGATCAGATGCGTCTCGGGGTCATGCCACTCACCAAGTTCGCCGTCCGGATCGGCGCCGCATGCATTGAAATAACGCAAAGCCACATACTTCATCCGATAGGCGGCCGAATAATCCCGCAAAATATGCTCGGCGATGAGTTTCGTTCTCCCGTAAGGATTGATTGGCTGCTGCGGGGTCGCCTCGGTGATGGGAAGAGAGTCCGGAACGCCATAGGTTGCACAGCTCGACGAGAAAATGATCTTGTCGATTCCGGCATGGCGGCAAGCGTCCAGAAGGGACAATGTCCCGACGACATTGTTGTGATAGTATTTTGACGGATCCTCCACAGACTCCCCGACATAGGCCGATGCAGCAAAATGCACGACCGCGTCGGGCTTGTGCTGCATCAGTGTGCGGGTCAGGCTGCTGGTGTCGAGAATATCGCCGTGGACGAATTCTCCCCAACGTACTGAGGTGCGATGACCCGTCACCAGATTGTCAAAGACGATTGGTTCAATGCCGTTCGCATCGAGAAGCTTGGCTGTATGGCTACCGATATATCCGGCACCGCCCGCTACGAGTACCTTTCGCCGCGACATCACGCCGTCTCCGCAAGTTCAAGTGCTTCCTCGCCCAGGAGACGATCAAAGTAATGAATGGTCTTTTCCAAACCCGTGGCGAGTGGCACCATTGGTTGCCAGCCGAGTTCCCGTTGCGCAAGGGTAATGTCGGGACGACGCTGGCGTGGGTCATCGGTCGGCAGCCGCTTGCGGATCGTTTTCGACCGCGAACCTGTCAGTTTGATTACCAGCTCCGCAAGTTCCAAAATGGTAAATTCGCAGGGATTGCCGAGATTGACCGGTCCGGTGAAGGCCGCGTCCGTTGCCATCAGCTGTTGAAAGCCGTCGACCAGGTCGTTGACGAAACAGAACGAGCGCGTTTGCGAACCATCACCATAGATGGTTATGTCCTCGCCCCTCAGCGCCTGGACGATGAAGTTCGACACGACGCGGCCATCGTCGGGGCGCATGTTGGGGCCATAGGTATTGAATATCCGCGCGACCTTGATCTCTACGTGGTGCTTCTTATGAAAATCAAAAAATAGCGTTTCGGCGCTGCGTTTGCCCTCGTCGTAGCAAGAGCGGGGACCAAACGAATTCACGTTGCCCCAGTAATTTTCGACTTGCGGGTGAACGAGGGGATCACCGTATATTTCGGATGTGGAAGCCTGGAAAATGCGAGCGCCCGTACGTGCGGCCAATTCGAGAAGATTGAGAGCGCCCAGGACGCATGTCTTCATCGTGTGCACCGGATCTGCCTGGTAATGGGGCGGCGATGCCGGGCACGCAAGATTGTAAATCTCCTCGACTTCGACGTCGATCGGATCGACGACGTCGTGCCTGACCACGCTGAACCGATCGAAATTGCGCAGGTGGCGGATGTTGCGCTCGAGGCCCGTTGAAAAATTGTCAAGGCAAACGACGGTATGTCCAGCCTTAAGCAGGCGCTCGCAAAGATGAGATCCGAGAAAGCCCGCGCCGCCGGTTACAAGTATATGTTTGGCTCTTTGCTTTGAACTGACGACACGAACGTCGCCAAAGATAGCATTTATATTGTGATGTGCAGGTATTGGATGCATGCGCTTCATCGATCGAGCCCCAAATTTTGCCGATGCTTCGTGATTTCTGGTACGCGGGAGAAGTACCTGGTCAGATCAAAGCGATTTTTTTCCGGCGTTGTTCTTGTAGCTTTTATTTATTTGCGCTCGCGTGAAATGTCGTTAGATGCGCATCCTAAAACTTGAACCAGCGTCCATATCTGCAAATCGGGGAGGAGGAATTAGCGATCGGAAAACGGCCGACGGCCCGTTTGCTGCCGTCGAGGGACAACAAGGGCACAGCCGTTGTATTTCAGCCCGCAATGACCACAAGGAGATCGGCTACGAGGCTATGGCTATAGATGGGAACTAGTGTCCAAGTGACTTTAGCCACTCGCCGAATGCCCGCCCCCGCGTATCCGTAATTTCCAATGGTGAAAGCGCATGGGCAAAATACGGGGGAACGGAAACATTGCGGGCCTCGCGCGGGCTATAGCCAAATTCCTTGCTGAACGCGCGACTGAAATGGGCAGCCGAGGTAAACCCGACAGCGATGGCGATCTCCACAATTTGCTGGCGATTGGCCGTGTTACTAAGCGCTGCATGTGCAGAAAGGAGGCGGCGCTTTTGTATGTAATGGAGAACGCCGCCACTCGGTTCAAACAGCTGGTAGAGCCGGCTGCGCGAAATACCAAGCTCCCGGCAGAGCGCGTCCGGGGTCAGATCGGGCGAGGCCAGGTTTTTTTGGACGAAACGGCGAATGCGTTCCATCAAGGCCATGCCGCCTTGTGATTCTCCCGCCACTGCTTGTTCGGCGTCGGAGGAAAGACATGTTAATAGCATGTCCCGCGTAGTCTGGACGACTCTGGGAAGATCTGCAGCCGTCAGGCTCGGCAGTTTTGCCTCAATACGATCGAGATAGTCAATCAGGAGGGCCGTATAGGTTCCCGACAATATCGTGTCGTCTCTCATTTCCACGGCCCTCGTGGTATCGGAAAACAACTCGCGTGGCAGATAAAACGAAAGATTTTCAGAGTCCGTCGTTCGCCCTCTGAACGGATGGCCGAGGGATCTCAGTTCGATATGCCCCGGCTTGTCCTCGAAAATATGGCGATTGACTTCGGTCCAGGTGCGGCCGGTGCGCAGCAGGATGACTTGCCAGTGATCGATGGCGTTGGATCGAAGCTTGGCAAGCGAACGCGTGTAACTGTGAGCGGGAACTTTTTGCCGAACAACGAGCATGCTGCCAAGATTCCAGGCGATATGATCGG
The DNA here is from genome assembly GCF_037994425.1 of Phyllobacterium sp. Lineage (NCBI taxonomy): Bacteria > Pseudomonadati > Pseudomonadota > Alphaproteobacteria > Hyphomicrobiales > Phyllobacteriaceae > Phyllobacterium > Phyllobacterium sp. Next base: position 18,141 of record NZ_JBBNAM010000171.1, on the reverse strand, counting down.
CAGGAAAGCCGGCCGCTTCGGACACGCCATCGGGCAATTTGATATCCATCAGCGGTGACATATACGCCTGCCAGGCCGCGAATTGCTCGCTTTTTGCCAAATCGCGCGTGGTAAATTGCAAAGGCTCCAGGGCCGGCGCCAACGGTTGGCTTGCCTCCTCGGCGGAATTTGGCGCGCGGGGCCAGCGGCGCCGTTCGTGCGGGTGGGCGTTGTTCTTGTCGCTATCCTGCCCATCAAGCGGAACGGATGGGGAGGGGGCCTTCTGCGGAGAGTCCGACAACAGTACCTCCAGACAACGGACAATGCTCAAAACCCTAACAGAATTGTCAAGCCGTGGCGATCCAACCAGATCACATCTTTCGATGACGCGAGCAGACGATCGCTAGCCTTGATGCCCGCACTAGGGCCTAAGGTCCTAATCCTACCCGTGACCTTGGTGGGGTCACGACATGGGACCTTCCGAACTATCAGACTTGGCGGCGTCCAGTCATCATCCGACCATCGAAACTCGTGCCGAAATGATCTTGAGCCATTGGCCTCGTGTTGAGGAAATGGGCACCAGAGCAGGCCAGTCGAGGGACAAAGTGAAACTGCGTCTGCATCAGCAGGCGTTACTGGAATTTTTGCCGTGCTGGCAATTCCTGTCGGAGCCAAGGGGAGAATAAAAATGGTATCGTACATTCGTTCTGATCTCGATTTCATCCTGGCGCAAATCAAGATCGCTGAGGCGCATGCCGACGGGCAGCCTCTTTATGGGCCTGGTGGGCTTATCCCGACCTATAACCTCGCCTGGGGCCTTCGGACGGTCGACGGCTCCTACAACAACCTACTACATCCCACGTGGGGTTCGTCAGACCAACCTTTCCCCGAGGGCCTGGGCACCGATTTCCGTCCAGCAGACGGTACGCCGCTCGATATGGACGGCCCCGGTCCCAATCAACCTCCGATACCTACGGCGCTCAACTACAATCCGTCGAACAACCCCAACTCGATTGTCGTTGATACGTCGCTACGCACCATTTCCAACCTCATTGTCGACCAGACGCTCGGCAATCCGTCGGCAATCCTAACGGCCCTGCAGCGTGCCGGCATTGTCGCCCCCGAGAATCAGATGGCCGTCACGGCTCAGATATCGGCCGAGTATGCGCCGGTTAAATCGTTGTTCGAAGATCTCGGCGATGCTCAGCGCGCCTTTGCTAACGCTTCTGCTGCAGCTGCCGCTAGTCCTAACAATCAAGCTCTCCAAGCCGCCGCAGCTGCAGCAGAAGCAGACGTCGCAGTAGCGCAGTCAGCGCTTGATGCAGCAGACGATGCCCTCATGACATTGCTCGATGCCAACGGGATCGTTCTTGAAGGCGCCAACGTCTCGATACCGAATGTCGCGCCCGATGAAGGTCTGTCGGCCCCGTTCAACTCCTGGTTCACGCTGTTCGGCCAGTTTTTCGATCACGGCCTTGACCTCGTCAACAAGGGCGGCAGTGGCACCGTGTTCATTCCGCTGATGCCCGACGATCCGCTGTATGATCCCACCAGCCCGACTAACTTCATGGTACTGACCCGTGCTACAGTGGGACCAGGCGGGGATGGCGTGATGGGCACTGCCGACGATACGCGGCCCGTTAACACCACGACCCCTTTCGTCGATCAGAATCAAACCTACACATCGCATTCCTCCCACCAGGTGTTTTTGCGTGGGTATGCGCTCAACGCCGCAGGCGATCCGGTGTCGACTGGCAAGCTCATCGAGGGCGTTAATGGCGGCATGGCCACCTGGGCCGACGTCAAGTTGCAGGCCGCAAATATTCTCGGCATCCAGCTGATCGACTCCGATGTTGGTAACGTCCCGCTGCTCGCAGCGGACCAGTATGGCAATTTCATTCCCGGCCCGAACGGCTATCCGCAAATGGTGTTCCCAGGCGCGACGCCCGGCACGTTCATTCTTGTCGAAGGTAATCCAGATGCCAACGGCGGCCTGGGTGTTCTCACAGAAGGCGCCGTGCGCACCGGACATGCCTTCCTCGCCGACATTGCCCACAGTGCGGTCCCGACAGGCCTCGCCGATGGCGACATCGAAATCGGGCTCGGTAATCCCGAGAATGGACCGGCCGAAGATGGAGCATACGACAACGAGCTCCTCGACGCCCACTTCATTGCCGGTGATGGCCGCGCCAATGAAAATATCGGCCTAACTGCCGTCCATCACGTGTTTCACTCCGAGCATAACCGGCTGGTGGAGCACACAAAATCCGTGGTTCTCTCCGGCGGCGACCTTGCCTTCCTTAACGAGTGGCTCATTACTGACGTCGCAGCGCTGCCCACAACACCGGCTGAGGTCGCTGCGCTGGTGTGGGATGGTGAACGCCTCTTCCAGGCGGCCAAGTTCGGCACTGAAATGCAGTATCAGCACCTTGTGTTCGAGGAATTCGCTCGCAAGATCCAGCCTAATATCAACGTCTTCCTTGTCCCCGACGGCTACGACGTCACTATCAACCCGGACATCGTGGCTGAATTTGCCCACGTTGTTTATCGCTTCGGCCACTCCATGCTGACCGAGACGATCGACCGCTTCGATCCGACATTTACCGATCACGATATCGGCTTGATCGAAGGCTTCCTCAACCCACTGCAGTTCGAGACCAACGGTACCAATGCTGTTGTCGATGCGAATATCGCTGCAGGCGCCATCATCCGCGGCATGACGCGGCAGACCGGTAATCAAATTGACGAATTCGTCACGAGTGCCCTTCGTAACAATCTTCTCGGGCTGCCACTGGATCTGGCCACCATCAATCTGGCCCGTGGCCGTGATACCGGCGTACCGTCACTCAATGAAACACGGCGCCAATTTTACGAGGCTACGAATGAGGAAACCCTGCTGAAGCCGTATGAAAGCTGGGTCGATTTCGCCGGCCACCTGAAGAACGAAGCCTCGATTATCAATTTCATCGCCGCATATGGCACGCACTCGCTAATCACTGACCAGACAACGATCGAGGGCAAGCGCAACGCAGCATTGACAATCATTACCGGCGTTTCCGTTGGTGGCCTCTTGGTCCCCTCCGATGCTGTGGATTTCCTGAACGCAACTGGCAACTATGCAGGAGGCGCTCTTGGCGGCCTTGAGAATGTTGATCTGTGGATCGGCGGCCTTGCCGAAGAAATTATGCCCTTTGGTGGCATGCTGGGCTCGACCTTCAACTTCGTCTTCGAGACGCAGATGGAAAAGCTCCAGAACGGTGACCGCTTCTACTATCTGCAGCGCCTTGATGGTCTGCACCTGTTTAGCGAAATGGAGGGTAATTCCTTCGCTTCACTGATCATGCGCAATACAGATGCGACGCACCTGCCGTCCGACGTGTTCTCGACGCCCGGCCTCATTCTCGAGGTTGACCGCACCAGGCAGTATAATGAGGGCCTGGGAGAAGTGGACGGCATCCTTGCAAATGGGCTTCTGGACGACCCTCTTACCCCAGACGTCAACGAGGCTGCCGACAATCTCGGCAACGATCCAACCGGTGGCGGCATCCTTACGCCGCTCGTCATCCGCAACAATCCCGCCACCCAAGGGCCGGACAGCAACTACTTGCGTTACACAGGTGACGAGCACGTCGTGCTTGGTGGCACCGAGGACGCTGACATCCTGATCGCCAGCATAGGTGACGACACGCTGTTTGGCGATGGCGGCAACGACAGGCTGGAGGGCGGCTTCGGCAACGACATCATCAACGGCGGCGCTGGCGATGATATCATCCGTGATGCTGGTGGCGACGACAACATCAAAGGTGGCGACGGCAACGACGTTGTCAATGCCGGCAATGGTCTCGACCTGGTGCTCGGCGGCGCTGGCCAGGACTTCGTGGTGCTCGGCACCGACATGGGCTCGGAAGTCTTTGGCGGCGAAGGTAACGACTTTATTCTCGGTAACAAGAATGCCGAGCGCCTCCTCGGCAATGAGGGCGACGACTGGCTCGAAACCGGTACCTTCGACGGCGCTCCCGGCGATAACTTTGACGAGATATTCGCCCGCGACGGCATCCGCGGAAATGACGTGTTCCTTGGTGATGGGGGCTTCGACGAGTTCATCGGCGAAGGCGGCGACGACATCTTTGTTGGCAGCCCGGGCCGCGGCAAGATGGCTGGCATGTCCGGTTTCGACTGGGCGACCTATAAGGACAATGCCGACTTCGTCAACGCAGACCTCTCAGTGGGTATCGTCTTCGATGAAGCGCCGACGCTTCCGCCCAACACCACGCTGGACGAGTTCGAGTCCGTGCAGGGGCTTTCCGGCACGCGCTTCGGCGACGTCCTGAAGGGTTCCGAGGAAGACGCCACGACCATGTTACCGCTCGCAGCCGGTGGATCGACCGGCTATCTCGGCAGCGCCCTTGATGCACAGGGCATCGCATTGATCAATGGCCTCCAGGCCGTGCTCGGCGCCGGCGTCACTTCCTTCGCTGCGGGTGATATCATCCTTGGCGGCGACGGCGACGACGTTATCACGGGCCAGGGCGGCGATGACATCATCGACGGCGACAAGTGGCTCAACGTCCGTATCAGCATACGGCAGTTTGCAGTCGGCACGCCTGGCGGGATGGGCGAGGAGCTCTACGGGGCGAACAACCTCAAGAGCATGACTAGCGCCGTGACCATCAATGGCGTGACCAAGCCTCTGACCGCTTGGATGTTCGAAGGCGCAATCAACCCCGGCCAGCTCACCATCGTCCGCGAGATCCTCACGGCCGACGGCACGGGAGACACCGATACAGCGGTCTTCCGGGGTCTTCGTTCAGAATACGCCTTCTCGGCGACCGCTGACGGCCAGGTCATCGTATCGCATGCGATCGAGAACCAGATCGACGGCACCGACAAGCTGCGCAATATCGAGAAGGTTCAGTTCCTCGATGGTGGCCCACTCAACATCGTCGTCGGCACGCCGTTCAACGATAATGGCGCGCCGACACAGGGACTACCACCGCTGAACCAGCCCGTGCTCAACGGCACGGCAGGCGAAGATTTGATTATCGGTCTCGCGGGCACAGACGTGCTGAACGGCCTTGGCGGCAACGACATCCTCGTCGGCGGCCCGGGCAGCACCGCGACTAGCTATGCCGACAATTTCAATGCGCAGGCCTACACCAACAGCGATGGTAACAGTCCCTGGACCAGCGCGTGGATCGAGTCCAGCGATACGACTGGTGGAAATATCGCGACCAGCGGCGTCATTCAGATCATCGGCGGCAACACCGACAACCTCCGGTTCGGCGGGAGCACGGCCGATACCAATGGTGCGAGCATCACGCGCGGGGTAAATTTGCTCGGCGCAACCAACGCCCGCCTCAGTTACACCGCCAACCCGGACAACCTCGACACCGGCGAGAACCTCACTGTGTGGTTCGCGGCGGATGGCACAAACTTTGTCCTAATTGATACCATCGGAGGGGACGCCGCCGTTACGCGGGATATCGCCTTGCCGGGCACGGTTGGCGCGAACTCGGCAATCCGGTTTACCGTTACTGGGGTGAGCAATGCAAACGAGATCATCTCAGTCGACAGTGTTGTGGTCTCCTTCAACTCACCCAATAGCAACAATGGCGTCGATACCCTTAACGGCGGCCTCGGCGACGATACCTACTCGATTGGCCTCGGTGACGGCAACGACACGATCAACGAAGCAGTCAACGCCTCGAGCGGCGGCACCGCGGACCGCATCTCGATCCTGGCGCCGAACGCAATAGATCCGGTGACCGGCCTGCCTGTGATCGATCCGGCCACCGGCCTTCCCGTACCGACCCTGACTTCACTGAACGCATTCGACAGCAACACCGGCACTCAGAATGGCGACCTGGTGATCAATTACAGCCTGCCCACCGGCGCCACCACCTCGGTCGCGCAGACCGTCACCGTAGCCGGCCACTTCGCCGGGAACGTTGCCGGAACTGGCGTCGAGCGCATCAACTTCAACGGCGCTCAGTACGCAGGTTACCTGCTTGGCGCCGATGACTACCTCATCAGCCGGGCGGACCCGGCCAACCGTGATGCCGGCGGCGTCAACCTGTCCGCTTCGATCGCCAACAACTTCGTGGTCGGCGAGCAGGGCGTAAATGACGTGATCACCGGCGGCCTCGGCAACGACCTGATCTTCGGCGGCACCGGCGATAATGATCTTGTCGGCGGTGATGGCGACGATCTTCTGGTCGGCGGCTCCGGCACCGGCGACAACGACGAACTCGACTCGCGACTCAACGCCGCTGGCGACGATTTCGTGGGGGCGCTTGGCGCCGACACGATGATCGGCGGCGTCGGCAATGACACCTACGGCGTCGACGACGATCTTGATGTCGTGGTGGAGGCGGCCGGCCAGGGTACCGACGAGGTCCAGACTTTCATGGCCGCGCTCTCCATCCAGAACATGGCCAACGTCGAGAACCTCACTTACATGGGCGTCGATGCCGACCAGTTCGTCGGCACCGGCAACAGCCTTGGCAACGTCATCAGCGGCGGCGATCTTGCCGATACGCTGAGCGGACTGGACGGCAACGACACTTTGAACGGCGGGCTCGGCAATGATTCGCTTAACGGTGGTCTCGGCGCAGACACGCTTAACGGTGGTGCTGATGCCGACACCATGATCGGCGGCGATGGTAACGACATTTACGACGTCGACCAGGCTGGCGACACCGTCACTGAAACCAATGCTGACTCTCTCGTGGGCGGTGTCGACCGGGTCGACGCTGACGTCGACTACACGCTCGGCGCCAACCTCGAGAACCTCAACCTCACCGGTGCCGCCATCATCGGCAGGGGCAACGCTCTTAACAACGTCATCAACGGCAACGGTAGTGCAAACCAGCTGTTCGGCGGTGCCGGCAACGATACCCTGAGCGGAAACGATGGCAACGACTTGCTCGATGGCGGGGAGGGCAACGACACGCTCAACGGAGGTGATGAAAACGATACGATCATCGGTGGCGGTGGTAACGATACGATCGATGTCGGCGCGGGAGTCAACACCATCGTCTACAATGCAATAAACTTCGGTGCTGACGTCATCAACAGCTTCGACAATGCAGGGGGCACGCCTGCGACTCAGGACCGCATCGACCTAAGCGGGCTCGGAGTAACAGCAGGCAACTTTGCCAGCCGCGTGTTCGAAGCTGCATCCGGCAACAACACTGTCATCACCATTCGGGAGAACGGGCTCAACTCAAATGTCCAGGGCACGATCACGATCACTGGTTCGAACACCGGTGCCATCGATATAAGTGACTTCACCCTGGCAACAGCGCCCACTGCCGCTCCAATCAATGGGACGGCTGCGGCCAATACGCTGAACGGTAGTGCCAACGCCGACACCATCAACGGCCTTGGCGGCAATGATACCCTCAACGGCCTCGCCAACAATGACGTCCTCAACGGTGGCGAAGGCGCCGACACACTGAACGGAGGTGACGGAAACGACACGCTGTCTGGCGGCGTCGGTAGCGACAGCGGCACCTATGCCGACAACTTCAACGCGCAGGCCTACAACAACAGCGACGGCACGGTTCCCTGGACCACCTCGTGGATCGAAGCCAGCGATGTCACCACCGGCACTGTTGCCACCAACGGCGCCATCCAGATCATCGGTGGTAACACCGACAATCTGCGCTTCGGCGGGGTCACCAACGACGCCAATGGTGCGACCCTGACCCGCGGCATCGATCTGACCGGGGCGACCAGCGCCCGTATCAGCTACACCGCCAATCCGGACAACCTGGATGCGGGCGAAAACCTGACGGTGTGGTTCGCGGCAAATGGCACGACCTTCGTTCAGATCGATACGATCACCGGTGACACGGCCGTTACCCGAGACCTTCCCCTGACTGGGACCTTGGGTCCGAATTCTGCGATCCAGTTCCGGGTGACCGGCGTCAACAACGCCAACGAAATCATTTCGGTGGACACTGTTGCGGTTACCATCACCCGTCCCGGCCTCAACGCTGGTGTCGATACCGTCAACGGTGATGCCGGCGACGACACGATTATCTGGAACGCCAATGCGGCGGCCGGTCCCACTGATGGCCGTGACATCGTCAACGGCGGTACGGAAGGGATACTTGGCGATACCTTCGTGGTCAACGGCAATACCTCCCAGGAATGGTACCGCATCTACACCAAGGCGGAGGCGGCCACGGCCGGCATCGCCTCGGCGGCAGCGACCGAAATCGTGGTCACCCGGGCCCTTTCCCTGGCCGGACCATACGTTGTGATTGCCGAGCTCTCCGAGATCGAGGAAATTCGCATCAATGGCATCGACCCCGCCGCCAACGGCACTGCCGGCGGCGACAGTATCGAAATCATCGGCGACTTCTCCGCTACAAACCTGCGGCTCAACACCATCACAATCGATGGTGATGTCGGCGACGACACGGTCGATATCTCGGCCCTGACGTCGGCTCATCGCATCGTCTTCAAGTCCAACGGCGGTAATGACACCATCATCGGAGCGTTGCGTCCGCAGGATGTGGTCGAGTTGCCAGATGGCACCACCGTTGCTGACTACGAAGTCACGATCGAAGATGGTGTCACGACGATGACCAGCGGTGAACATACGATCAAATTCACCGCCCCCGACGGCATGCCGCAGATCGGCGGGGATCCGGCCGATAATGATGATGAGGATGAGGATGATGATGATGATGATGATGATGATGATGATGACGATGATGACGACGGCGATGAGGAGGAGGATCATCATCACAACGGCGGCGGTGGTTCCTGCGATGATGATGACGATGCTCCGGCACCGGGATCGAATGCGAACGCACCTGGCGCCCCGGTTGTCGGCACAGCCAATGCCGATGTCCTCCTCGGGACTGTCAATGGCGAGAACATCATCGCGCTTGGCGGCAATGACACGGTCGTTGGTGGCGGTGGTGCCGATGTCGTCCGCGGCGATGAAGGCGACGACTTCGTCAGTGCCGAGGGCGGTGATGACATGGTCTTCGCAGGAGCAGGCGATGACGACGTCCTTGGTGGCGACGGCAACGACATGCTCTACGGCGATGCCGGATCAGACCGCATCTTCGCTGATACCGGGAATGATCTGATCGATGCCGGTAGCGGCAATGACACCGCCCATGGCGGCGATGGCAACGACCTGTTCGTTGCCGGGGCAGGCGATGGCGACGACACCTACCATGGCGATGCCGGTATCGATACGCTCGACATGGCGGCCATCACGGCCAGCCTTACGGTTGACCTCGGGACGGGCTTCATGGGCCGGGGTAGTGCATCGAGCAGTCAATCGGGCAGCGACACACTGTGGCATGTCGAAAACGTCGTGACCGGTTCGGGCAGCGACACGATCACCGCAAGCAGTGCCGTCAATATCATCGATGGCGGGGCGGGCAACGATACTTTCCGCTTCCTGTCCGAGGGCGACGCTGACGGCGACACGATCGTCGGCTTCCAGCCCGGAGACAAGATTGATGTCAGCGGTGTCGATGCCAATGACGGCTCGGCGGGCAACCAGTCCTTCACCCTCGTTGCAGGCTCGACCTTGAGCGGGGCTGCACAACTGGTTGTCACGCATGAAACCCGCGAAGACGGCGACTACACGATCGTCCAGGGCAGTGTGGATGGCGACAGCGGAGCCGAGTTGCGCTTGAGCATCAAGGGCAACCACGACCTGACCAGCTCGGACTTCAATCTCTAGTCCGAGCGACGATGGCGAGCCGGTTTTCCGGCTCGCCATCGCATGCCAAACAAAGAACGGGGGACTGACGAGGATGCGTTCAAGTTTTTATAGTGCCGACCGTGCGAGCAAAACAGCTCGCTTTGAGCCGTTCAGGCGCCACAATGCCGGCGTTACCGGCGTTCGCAGATCTGCAAGCCTGATAAAGACGCTGCATCTGCCATGGCTCCCTCTCTATCTCCTTGCCGTTCGTGCATACGAGCCTGCGATAGGCAAGCCGGCGGTCCTTGCTGCCCTGGCCATGGCAGCCCTGACGATCACCGCGCAATTGTTGACAAAACGCCTGACCTTGGCGTGGGCATCGAAAACCTGTCGGCGGGCCAGGGGGCCGGCGGCCGCAAGATTCTGGATCTGAAGAGGCAGGCACAAATCACCGATGGCGTTTCGGCTGTCGACAGCTCAACAAGAAAACGGTAACAAAAAAATGCGCTCGAAAACCCCTTTGACTGGCACCAAGCGGAAAAATGCCGAGAAGCTGACGCAAGGCTTTCGCGGGCTGTTCGTGTTTCTCTTCACCACCTCCGGCGTGATCAATATCCTCGCGCTGACGGGCTCGTTCTACATGTTGCAAATCTATGATCGCGCCTTGACGAGCGGCAGCGTTCCGACGCTACTCGCCTTGTCCGCCCTGGCGATCGGTCTTTACCTGTTCCAGGGCATGTTTGACGTTATCCGCTCGCAGGTGCTGGTGCGGATCGGAGCGCGCCTCGACGCCAAGATCGCCCCCATGGCGCATCAGGTCGCGATCGACATGCCCCGCTTTGGTTTTTCCACGGCCGAGGCGCTGGAGCGCGGCCGCGATGTCGATACGGTGCGCGGCTTTCTCGGCAGCCAGGGCCCGGTCGCGTTGTTCGATCTGCCGTGGATGCCGCTCTATCTCGTCTTCGTCTATATGCTTCATCCCTATCTCGGCGCCTTGACGTTTGCCGGTGCATTCGTCCTGTCGATGCTGACGATTGCAACCGAACTCATGACCCGGCGCCTTGCTAGCGCAACCCACCAGGCCGCAATCACACGCAATGCGATTGCAGATTCCAATGCGCGCAATGCCGATATCCTGAAGTCGATGGGTTTTGCCGGACGCGCGGTCGACCGCTTTAACCGCGCCAATCATGATCATCTCGAACTGCAGACACGGACCAACGATATCAGCGGCACGTTTGGCGCGATTTCGCGAGTTCTGCGCATGGTCCTGCAATCTGCCGTGCTCGGTCTCGGCGCCTGGCTGACAATCAAGGGTGAACTATCCGCCGGCGCAATCATTGCAGCCTCCGTGTCGTCGGCGCGCGCACTTGCTCCGGTCGATCTTGCGATTGCCAACTGGAAGGGCGTTGTCGCTGCGCGCACGGCCTTCCAACGGCTGAAAGAAACTGTCATCGCCTTGTCGACAATCGAAGCACCCATGGATTTGCCGGCCCCTGCACGATCCTTGAAGGTCGAGAAAATCACCGTTGCTGCCCCAGGGTCAGGCCGCGTGCTTCTGAGTGACGTCAGCTTCGAGATCAATGCGGGTCAGGCGCTCGGCATCATCGGACCCAGCGGTGGCGGCAAGACGACGCTCGCACGGGCGCTTACCGGTATCTGGCCAACTTTGCGCGGCAGTGTGCGCCTCGACGATGCCGAATTGACGCAGTGGGCCGACAGCACGCTTGGTCAATACATGGGCTATCTTCCGCAGGATGTGGCGTTGCTGGATGCAACGGTTGAAGAGAACATCTCGCGGCTTGAACCCAAGGTCGACGCACGGGCGATCGTTGAAGCAGCCCAGATCACCGGGATCCATGAGATGATTGTGCGTATGCCGGATGGATATCGCACTGCGCTCGGCCCGCAAGGCGCATCGCTTTCCGCCGGGCAACGCCAGCGCATCGGGCTGGCTCGTGCGCTTTACCGCAATCCTTTCATCATTGTCATGGACGAACCGAATTCCAATCTCGATGGTGAGGGCGAAATGGCCTTGACCCAGACGATCAGGGCGATCCGCGAGCGTGGCGGTATCGCCATCGTCATCGCCCACAGGCCAAGCGCTTTGGCCGCAGTGGACATGGTCGCCGTCATCCAGAACGGCAAGATGGTGGCTTTCGGACCAAAGGACGAGATTCTCAAATCGTCCGCACCCGCAGAAACAGTCAACCGACCCGCGCCTGCTGCCCAAAATGCGCCGCGTGTCACATCGAGGGTTTCAGCATGATGATCGATGTCAAGGGCACCAAATCGGCCAAGCCGGAAACTGATGAATCGCATGAACATTACGTGCTGAAGAACCAGGACAGGCGCTCCCATGCACCGCTGTTCTTTACCGTGTTTCTTACCGGGCTTGCCCTTTACCTGAAAAGCGCGTTCCCGCGGCTGGGAAACGCCGAGCCGCAGGAAGAACCAGGATCACAGGCGCCGGAGGCGGCTTCAGGATCGCCAGAGGTCGCCGCAACCAGCGCTCCCGCGGTGACGACGGAGCTTGAAGAACCATCAAGGGAAAAACCCGGTTCCGGCGGCCGATTGTTGAGTGGCGGAGACTGGCGCTATGAATTGTCCGATTCGCCAATGATCGAACTGCAAAAGCTCAATTTGCCAAGTTTTGCCCTCTTGAAGAATTTCGGCGGCGTCTCGTTCTCTTTCCATGCTGCCAATGACAATGCCTGGCACGGGGACCGAATGACCAGTCCCGATCACGCGGGCGCTGGCAGCATGATCCGCGCACAGGCTGGACCGGCTTACGATTTCGATGCCAAGATAGACACCGATGATCCGGACGTCGATACGGATGACGAGGCCGAGGTCAGCAATCCCGACAAGGCTGTTAATCGCGCGCCCCGGGTCGCTGGACCGGTTTATCTCGCCGATGTCTTCGGCTGCGCCATTGCATTGATCGGTCTTTCCGACCTGCTGCGTGGCGCATCGGACCCTGACGGCGATGCGCTTCGAATCCAGAATATTAGCGTGTCGTCCGGAACGCTGACCCAGACCGAAAGCGGCTGGTATTTCGACGCTGCGATGCTTGGCCCGGTCACTGTCACCTACCAGATCAGCGACGGCAAGGTGTCGATCCTGCAGACGGCCCAGTTCTCCGTGCTGAAGACACCACCGATCATCGGCACAACGGGCGACGATGTCCTCCTGGGAACAGGCTGTGCCGACGATATCGACGGACGCGATGGCAATGACAACATCGACAGCCGCGGTGGCAACGACACCATTAATGGCGGCAATGGCGATGACCATATCGTCGCCGGCAGCGGCAATGATCTCATCTTCGCGGGAGCTGGCGACGACATCGTTCTCGCCGGCCTCGGTGACGACCAGATCTTCGGAGGCAGCGGCAATGACCGGCTATTCGGCGAGGAAGGCCGCGACACCATTTTCGGCGAAAGCGGCGATGACACGATCAGCGGCGGCGACGATGACGACCTGCTGTTTGGCGGTCAGGGCAATGATACCATTGCCGGCGATCTCGGCCACGATACAATTCATGGCGATACCGGCAATGACCGGCTGGACGGAGGAGCCGGCAATGACATCATCCTCGGCCAGGCGGGTGCCGACATCGTTGACGGCGGCCTCGGTGACGATTTCCTCAGCGGCGGCAGCGACGAGGACGTCGTACGTGGCGGCGATGGCACGGATACCGTTGCCGGCGATAGCGATGCAGCAGCCGACATCTATGATGGCGGCGCGCAGATCGATACGCTCGACTATTCCGCGGTGCTTTACGCCAGTTCCATCGATCTCAACGAAGGTATCGCAAGCAGTAGCGAGATTGGTACTGACACAATCTCGAATTTCGAAATTCTGCTGGCCGGGGCTGGGCAAGACGAGATTCAGGGCAGCGATACGGCGGAGGAGATCCATGGCAATGGCGGCGACGATGTGATCGATGGAGCCGGCGGCGCTGATATCATAGCGGGCGGCGAGGGCAATGATCACCTCCGCGATGGGGCAGGTGCCGATACGGTTACTGGGGACGGCGGCAATGATACTGTCACGGCTGCCACGGATGGGGCGGGTGATGCATTTGATGGCGGCGACGGGCTCGACACGCTCGACTATTCGGCGGCGCTGCTGTCGGTGGTCATTGATCTGGTGGCCGAAAGCGCCAGCGGCGCCGCGATCGGTACCGACAGCGTCACTGGTTTCGAGGTGATCAAGAGCGGCGCAGGCGATGACCAAATCACCGGCAGCGACATCAGCGAAAGAATCTTCGGAAATGACGGAAACGACGTCATGGCCGGTGGCGCTGGGGCTGACACACTCGATGGCGGCGCCGGCAACGATGTGATTGCCGATGGCGCCGGATCGGATTGCGTCTCCGCCGGACCGGGTGACGATATCGTTCAGGCGGCGGCCGATGGCAACAATGACACCTACTGTGGTGATGCAGGTACCGACACCCTCGACTACTCGCGGTCGGCTCTGGGCGTGCTCATCGACCTCGATACGGGGGCCGCTACAGGCTTCGATATCGGCCAGGACATGATCCGCGGTTTTGAGAGCGTAGTGGGTGGGACCGGCAATGATCACATGATCGTTGGTGCCAGTGCCATGGTCCTGGAGGGTGGCGGCGGCGCCGACACGTTCCGCTTCCAGATTCCCGAAGGCAGTACCAGTGCCGAGGTCATCCACCAGATTCTCGATTTCATGGTTGGCGATCGCATCGAAATGTCGAAGTACGAGATATTCGAAGATGTCATCGATGATTTGGAAGACCGGTTCGAAGACGTTTACGGAGATGATGCCGACGCCCCACCGCTGCCGATCCGGGTTCGTCACGAGGGAACTGACGAACTGCAACACACGCTCATCGAAGTCGATATGGACCGCGATGAGCACTATGAAATGACCATCAATCTGACCGGCCATCACATGCTGATGATCGTTGAAAATCAATGAATGAACACGTCATTTTGACGGAAGCGGGAGTGAAAAATGTTCGGGCGAAAAAAACAAAAAGACATCGGGCTCGGCCCGCAATTCGAACCGGAGAACCATTTCCCTGTGGGACCACGCGTTTTCGCCGGCATCACGCTGGGTATGCTTCTGTTCGTGGGCGCGGGCGGATGGGCGGCAAGGGCACAGCTCACAGGTGCGATCATAGCTCCCGGTATGGTCAAGGTTGATCAGAACCTGAAGTCCATTCAGCACCGTGATGGCGGTATCATCAGCGAGATTGCCGTGAGGGAAGGCGATTTTGTCACCAAGGGCCAGATAATGCTGCGGCTCGATGATGCCGAGACCCGTGCCGAGCTTTCGATCGTTCGCACCCAACTCGTCGAGTTTACGGTCAAACAGGCGCGGCTCATGGCGGAGCGGGATAATCTCGACGCCATCATGATGTCTTCAGAACTGAGCGCGCGGAGCAAGGATTTTCCCCATGTCTTCTTTGGTGAAAATCGCATGTTTGAGGGCAATCGCCAGAATCGCAATAGCCAGAAAGAGCAACTGCTCCTCGGCATCGATCAGCTCGGTGACGAGATCAAGGGGCTCGAAGCACAGCGCGACGCCAAAATTGATGAGATCAATCTCGTCAAGACCGAACACGACAAGATCAAGGGACTTGCAGACAAGCGTCTGATAGAAACGTCGCGAAAATATGTGATCGACCGCGAGATGGCGAAACTTGAGGGCGAGCGCGGTGAAGTGGAAGCCAACATTGCTCGCGCCAAAACCCGCATGAGCGAGATCCGCCTGCAGATCATCGCCATCGAGGAAACGGCACGCACGGAAGCGCAGCGCGAACTGAGCTCCATCGAACCAAAGCTCTCCGAGCTGCGCGAACGGCGAGTGGCGATCGAGGACAGGCTGGCACGCGCCGACATTCGTGCTCCGCTCTCAGGGACCGTCAACGAACTCGCCGTCCACACGATTGGCGGCGTGATCACACCGGCAGAGAAGCTCGTCACGCTTGTCCCGGCTGATGCAGCGTTGAAGATCGAGGCAAAACTTTCGCCGACCGATATCGATCAGGTCTATGTCGGACAGTCGGCAAAGCTGCGCTTTTCGGCATTCAACCAGCGCACGACGCCCGAGCTCTATGGCCGAATCGCCTATGTTTCAGCGGCGACAAGCAGTGATCCGGCGACGGGCCAGGTATACTATCTCTCCGACGTCATCGTTCCGTCCGAAGAACTTGAAAAGCTCGGAAACAGCAAGCTTTTGCCGGGGATGCCTGTCGAAGTCTTTGTTTCGACCGAAGAGCGTACGGCCATGTCCTTCCTGTCCAAGCCGCTCGTCGATCAGTTCAACAGGGCATTTCGTGAACAATAGGACCAACGAGGCCAACTCAAGACAGCACGCTGATCAGAAGATAAATGGCTTTGCCCTTGAGCGGCCGCACTTGTGCAATGAGAACCATGCACCAGGTCGCGACAACGCAATGACCAAGAACTCTGTCGAGCGGCAGCGTGCGGGTCAGAATGGGTAGGGGGCATCTCGATGTCTGGTCCAGTAAAAGTCCTGATTGCTGATACTCAGCCCTTGTTCAGGGTTGGCGTCGTCAGTTCGATTGGCTCAGACGAAGCATTCAGAGTTATCGGACAAACCGCATCAGGTGAAGAAGCGATGCAACTTACGGCACTGCTCTCTCCTGATATTGTGCTGATCGACATTTCAATTTTTCAAATGGAATCGATATCGCGAAAGCGATCCGCAAGACATCCGCTCAAACGAAAGTAGTCGCGCTCACCATGTCGGAAGCCGCAACCGATGTTGTTGACGCGGTCGAGGCAGGTATCGCCGGTTATATCCTTAAGACCATCGAGGCAGCTGAATTGGTCCCCATTCTCACAAGCATTGTTGCTGGAGCTTCATTTTTCGCTCCGGGATTAACGGTGAGACGCATTTCGTATCTCAGGCAGCCCTCAAGATCCGACGTGTTCATGTCTTTGACCGACCAGGAGAAGCGGACGCTAAGATTGGTTTTCCGTGCCTTCAACAACGCGGCCGGAAAGCGTGCGGATCATTTGCGGGCCATAGCGACCGGCATATTCGGGAACAGGTAAACCATCGATCTCGATCTCTTCGACCTCGATCGTAAATGGTCCGTAAGGCTGGTAGTTATACCAGGCTGCATTGATCAGAACGCATGAGCCCAGTCTCTCATTCCGATGGATTTAATGACTTCTGGCATGCTCATGATTTTGCGCCACGCACAACAGCAATGTTCGACGATATTATCGTAGGATTTGAAGATGACGTCATTGAGCCAGTTATCCCTGATGTACTGCCAGATATTTTCCTGTGCATTCAATTCAGGGCAGCCCGGCGGCAGGGGTAAAAGCGATAGATTCTTCGGAATTTTGAGCTTGGCGGTCATATGCCAGCCTGCTTGATCACACAGAACAACAGCGTGGGCGTCTTGCGCGACATTGCGGGATATTTCCTCCAGATGCAGTTGCATGGCCTGCGTATTGCACCAGGGCATGACGAGCGCAGCACCTTTACCGTGTTTCGGGCAGATCGCGCCGAATATCCAGGCCGAACAGGTCCGCTGATCCACCGGCGCTGAAGGCCGCGTTCCACGCTTTGCCCAACGGCGTGATCGTTTTGTCTTCTGACCAACGCGCGCTTCATCTTGAAACCAGATCTCTATTTGGCTGCCGATTTCAAGGTGGAAGGCAATCTTCGCGACACTGGCGGCAAAGCTTCTTTAAAAGCATCCAAGCGTCCCGGATCCTGGCGGACCGAACGCGGACGCGTCGAAAGCTTGCCATATCTCATCGCCCTCAGCTCACGACCAACCGTGTCGTGGCTCACCTTGAGGCCGAATTCCTCAAATAGCCATGTTGCAAGGTCACTCAACCGCCAGCGAACAACAATATGCAGATAGGGCGTTGGGCCTTTTTCAACGATCCTGGCCAAGGCGGCGCGGTGCTTGTCGTTCAACAAAGATGGCTTCCCGGGCGCCTTGCCATTCAGCAAGCCGTCCGGACCTCGCTCATTAAACTTGATAACCCAGTCATGCAGAATTTGCACGCCAACCCCGCCAATACGCGCTGCTTCTGTTCGCGAACTGCCCTCATAAATCTGTGCCAGAGCCAAAAGCCGCCTGGTCTGGTTCGCGTCCACGCTCTGCCGGGCGAGCGCCCTCAAATCAGAGGCGCAGTAATCGGTACGAAGGGGAATGGCTCTGCCCATAAAAATCCTCATCATCAGCCTGCTTCCCATGGTGAATCATATTCGCAAGCCATGCGGAAGCCCCACAGAGTCACTTTCATTACAATCTGGTATTACATGTGAAGTTGGTCATCGTCGCATTCTCTCTGCGCTGTGTTGCTTATGATGAAACGATAGCAAGCGCAGAGATGGATGTCGGACGGCTAGTTCTGGTTTTCTCTAGCTTCCGTTCTCAGCTTATTATGTTCCAGGCGCAGCTCACCGAGTTCCTTTCGGAGCTCCTTCAATCGAGCCAATAG
>NZ_JBBNAM010000170.1:0-3583 GCF_037994425.1 Phyllobacterium sp. | reverse complement strand
CTCGACGCTCGGGAAGCGCATCTCCGGTCGATCCTGGACACTGTACTCGATGCAACGGTCGTCATTGAAAAGGATGGAACGATTACGTCTTTCAGTGCGGCAGCCGTGCGCCAGTTCGGCTACACCGAGGCCGAGGTTGTCGGACGGAATGTCCGGATCTTGATGCCAGAGCCCTATAAGCAGGAGCACGACGGCTACATAAGCAGATATTTGAGAACGGGTGAAAAACGCATTATCGGTATCGATCGTGTTGTCGTCGGCAAACGCAAAGATGGTTCGACATTTCCGATGAAACTTGCCGTCGGAGAGATAAAGACGGGAGATAAACTCTTCTTCACCGGGTTTATTCGAGATCTGACGGAGCGCGAAGAGTCCGCGGCGCGGTTGCACGAACTCCAGGGCGAGCTGGCGCGGCTGGCGCGGCTCAACGAGCTAGGGGAAATGGCTTCGACGCTGGCGCACGAACTCAACCAGCCGCTGTCCGCTATAGCAAACTACGCCCAAGGGTGCGCGCGCCTATTGCGCGACATCGACGATGGGCTTGCATCGAAGATGCGGGAAGCTTTGGAGGAAACGTCGCGGCAAGCTCTGCGGGCGGGCCAAATTATCAGGCACTTAAGGGAATTCGTCACACGAGGCGAAACCGACAAGGCGCCGGAAGACATCCGCAAGCTGGTCGAGGAAGCTGGTGCACTGGCGCTTGTGGGTTCACGCGAACGCGGTGTCAGGTCCGTATTCGAGTTTGACCCCAAAGCTAGATTGGTCATGGTCGACGGCGTGCAAATCCAACAGGTGTTAATTAACCTTATGCGCAATGCCATGGAGGCGATGCGAGACATGGAAAAACGCGAACTGCTGGTGCAAACGAGTTTGGACGAGAAAGGATGGGTGGTGATCGAAGTTGCAGATACTGGAGGGGGAATTCCCGATGAGATCGCACCGCAGCTGTTCAAGCCCTTCATGACGACAAAGCCTGGTGGTATGGGGGTTGGTCTGTCGATCTCCAAGCGCATTGTTGAGTCCCATGGCGGCGAAATAGCGGTAAGGAAAAACGAGAGCGGAGGTACTACGTTCCGCTTTACGCTTCCCTCGATTGGCGATGAGCACTCAAATGGCAATTGATGACTATACTGTCCACGTTGTGGACGATGAAGAGACAGTAAGAAAATCTCTGGCATTCTTGCTGACCATGTTCGGCTTCACGGTCCGCGTGCATGGGTCGGCGACCGCCTTCCTTCGAGTTGCGCCAACCTTGCGCAATGGATGTCTCATTACCGATTTGCGCATGCCCGACATGGACGGTGTCGAACTATTGCGCAGCCTGAAGGCTGCCGGCCTTCGGATACCTTCCATTGTGATAACGGGTCACGGAGACGTACCCCTGGCGGTAGAAGCCATGAAGGCTGGAGCTTTGGACTTTATAGAGAAGCCATTCGAAGACGAACTTTTAATTGAAGCGGTAAAGCGCGCTGCGGCCCAATTGACAGGAACAGCGGATGGTTCGGACGATGTTTCCACCATCCAAGCAAGACTGGAGGAACTGACCGAGCGCGAACGGCAAGTTCTTTCCCGTGTGGTGGCAGGTCTTGCCAACAAGACGATCGCCTATGATCTGAACATCAGCCCGCGAACGGTTGAGGTCCACCGTGCCAACGTGATGGCAAAAATGAAAGCCAAAAGCCTGCCGGAGCTTGTGCGAATGGCACTGGGTGCAAAGCTCAATATCGATTGACTTTCAATGCCGTCAATTTTGCGCTTGAGGTTGAAGGCTATGTTATTCTTTCCTTCAGATGTATCACTACTGCCCTTGCATCACTCAGTGCTGCGAAGGGCAGTCGTGTTGTCATAGACGTGGAAGCAATTTTGGACGATCCATTTGTGATGGCGACGGTCCAACGTTTCCACAGTATCCCCACAGTGACAGCCGTCTTACAATGCTGTCAGGCTGGCGGCGCCGACAACGGATCAGCTCGATAGTTGCCTGCACATACTGGTCGCGCTGCTGCACGCCAGGGAAGATGATTTCGGTTCGGTGGAATGAGCGAAGTATCGATGGCCGGCAATCAACATGCGACAAGTTGGATGGAAGGTTGGAAGCTTACCGAGGAATTCCGGACCGATGCAGAATCGGCATGCGCGGGAGACTGAACAACGTGGTTTTTCGCATTTTCGAGGCTCCACGGTTTTCTCGGCTACGATCGGCCGCCCATCGGATGGAGGTGCCTGGAAGTGCGCACCCGATCATATGTTCACCGGTTCAAAATCTTCTTGCACACCGGACGGCAACCACAGAGGTCATTCGTCGCCTAACTCACTACAGAATTTGATAGTCCCTACAATTGACGATCCCGTAAGGCATGTGGCGCTGCGAAGCTAAACTACTTTAGGCCCCGGCGTAGTCGCAATTGCGAAAACCCTCCCTTGGCCCTGCGAAGAATGTCCGACAGTCCGTTTGGCCTTTGTGGCGGCTTTGGCATTTCCCGGTGCACTTGCTGCAACAAGTCAAGTGGATGCGGTTTCTCGCGACACCCGCTTTACCCGTACCTCGCGTTTCATCTAACTCCTTCGATTGCCAACGCCATTGCTAGCGTCGTAATGATTTCGGCCGTCAGACCAAGGTGATATGATTTTCGACGACCCTGACGCCCGGCGCAGACCAGGCAGCACGTGTCGCGGCCCTTCGTTCTGTCCAGGTCTTCAAACGACCTTCCAGCCTTACGGTGCCGTCAGTCACGCTCACCGTTACGGCCTGGGCTTCCAGCGCCGCATCGCGCTTGAGAGCGGCCTTAATTCGCTTCTTGATGTCGGCGGGCGTTACCGCTGGAACGATTTTAATATTGTTGGAAACTCCAACAACGCCCGGCATACGCCAGATGGCACTTTCCGCGGCGTCGTTCTGATATTGCCATTCGACGTTGCCGGTCAGTTGCACCCATCCTTGTCTGACTTCAACCTGCACCGCGTTTTCGGGAACGACGACGTTCCAATTCAGCATGGCGACGGTTCGCCGTGCGATTTCTTCGTCCGTAACCGCATGGGTTCCTGCAGGCACGACTTCGATTTCCTGAACGACCGCTCTTACTCCCCTCACGCGCAGTACCGCATCACGCAGCGACATTCGCTGAGCGAAGGAGCTGACGTTTCCGGTTAGCGTGACGATCCCGTCTTTGACAGCCACATCCACATGTGCGGCATCAATGCTTGGCTCGTATTCCAGTTCATCGAAGATGTCTTGTCTCAATGAGCTGTCAGACATCACGATCCCTCCAGTTGATAGCAAAAATCCCTAACTGAGGTCTTTATGCCATCAACACTGGAAGTGATCATTGATCCAGCTCAATGCACGGATGTGTTGCGGTATTAAATTGGGCTCTCTTGTTTAAGCAGGAGGCATCGCTCATGCAAAGACAGCACTGGCAAAACGGTCTGGAGGCAATGCTTGGTGTCTGGCTTGTCGCCTCGCCCTGGATGCTGAGATACAGTAGCCCGGACACTATTGGACTGGATATCGCGTCGTGGCACTTCATCGTCGTCGGCGTCGTTCTGATTTTACTTGGTTTCATAGCTTTGTGTGCCTATGAGC
>NZ_JBBNAM010000169.1:0-4254 GCF_037994425.1 Phyllobacterium sp. | reverse complement strand
CGCTATTCACTTACTTCTCGATGACGCACGCAAATGGACTTGAGGGATGATCGAATCCCCAAGCTAGTGTTTCCGGCTGAAATAAGAGTTCGGTTCGGGATTCTCTTCCTGGTGTACGCGTGCGAGTCTGGGGCATACGCACAGGAATCTTGTTCACGATTTGCCGACTTATCGCCAGCACTCTGGCAGCGCTGATCAGGGATCGCAACGCACCCAAGAAGCACGTTTGGCGTGCCCGGATCATCTTGATGAGTGCCCAGGGCACGGGCTAGATGACATCTTCCGGCGACGGCGGTCCGCCCGGCGCCCTGTCGAGCAGCCGTGTCAGGTCGCCCCGCGCCGACTTGTCCGCGCGCGCTCCCGAGAAAGTCCTGCGCCTGACCAGAAGTGTGCCGTCGCGAACCCCAAGCCAAGGCGGACGCCCGAACCATTGGCCCTGAAGAAAATCGCCAGCACGCCCATGAATGCCGCGCAGACGAGAACTTTGAGCACAACGCAAAGGAACGTCATCGCAAGTCGGGTCCCTGACCTTTTCGGGAGGGACCATAGCTCAACGCGGCGCCCTTGTACCGCCCCCTTGCGACGAAAACGCTGATCGGGGGATGGAACCCCCGGATCGGCGGCGTGAATGGGGGCCGACCTGTCGCACCCGGTTCGCTAGCCGCCCACTGCATAGGTCAGGATCGCCCCGCCGGTCTTGAGCGCGCGCGCGCTTTCAAGGCGCATCTTGACTGGCTGGTCCTGCGGCTTGAAGAGTGGATTGCCGGCCCCCAGCACCACCGGCGCGACGCAGATCCGGTATTCGTCGACGAGCCCGGCCTTGAGGAGAGAGTCGAGCAGATCGGCGCTGCCGAACACGTAGACGTCCTTGCCTTCCTCCGCCTTCAGCGCCGTGACCGCCTCCGCAGCCTCGCCCTTCAAGAGCCGGGTATTGTTCCACGTCGCCTCGGCGAGCGTTCGGGTGGCCACCGCCTTATCGATCGAATTCATCATGTCGGCAATCGCCCCGGTCTCCTTGCTCCAGTAGTCGGCCATGCCTTCATAAGTGCGCCGCCCGAAAAGCAGCGTGCCGATCTCCTTGCCCTGCTCGAGCGAGAACGCCTCCAGTTCGTCTCCCCAGACCGTTTCATGGAAGCCAAGGTCCCATGGGCTTCGGCCTTCGAAGAAGCCGTCGAGCGTCATCACATCCCAAACCACCAGCCGTCTCATCGAATGTCTCCTCTGCTCGTCGCGCCTGTCGCGAACTAACCAGTTGCCCTTCGCCACCGGTTGTAAACTATTTAGACTGATGCGATATTGCAACCGGTTTTTGGAGTCCCCGATGCGCAACGAGCAAAGATCCGGCTGCCCCATTAATTTGAGCCTCGAAGTCTTCGGCGATCGCTGGAGCCTGATCATCATCCGCGACATGATGTTCGGCAACCGCCGGCACTTCCGCGAACTGCTCTCGCAATCCGAGGAGGGCATTGCCTCCAACATCCTGTCGGCGCGTCTAAAGCACCTGCTCGATCTTGGCATGATCACCAGGGCCGATGACCCGACCCACAAGCAGAAGGCGATCTATAGCCTGACCGAAAAGGCTATCGAGCTTGTGCCGGTCTTTGCCATGCTCGGCGCCTGGGGCCGCCGCCACCTGCCCGTCAGCCGTGAACTGTCCATCCGCGCCCAGCTCCTTGAGGAGGGCGGCTCGGACACCTGGGTAGCCTTCATGGAAGAATTGCGCACCCTGCATCTCGGCACACCCAAAAGGCCCGGCGCGCTCTCGGTGTTTGCCGAGCTGCACGCCGCTTACGAAAAGGTGCTGACGGAGGTCGAGACAGAGGCGGGCTGAGGCGTCGGCGCCGCCCCACTTGCCGTTCTAGACTCGGCCACGCAGGCCGCGGCGCATCTTGTCGGCAAGGTCCTTGAGGACCGGGCGTAGGTTGGCACGGGCGTCGTGTTGAAGAAGCTATAACCGCTTTTGTCCTACGCGAGGGGCAAGTTAAGCGCGTTGACCGGCTGCTACGAAAAACGCCAACAATGGCAAGGTAAGCCGCGCTCGACAAGGATGCGGGCTTTTTTGGCCGCCTCGATAAATACGGTGAGCCGACCCGCTCCGTGACGGCCACTGCAAATGCCTGTCAGATCAATGCGACCAGATTGGGCCGGTTCGCTTGAATCCAGTCCCTGCGTGAGCCGGTGCCGCTTGGGCTAAGGCCGAATGGCAGTTGCCTCGCAGCAAGTACGACTTTGGAAGATAATTTCGCGGTCCGTCGCGTCGATACCCACGGCGGGCCTCCTCATTGTCGTCCTGATTTCATGTCCGTGCACCCGGCGCATCAGCGTTCTGACGTCTTCGGCATCGACACCATCACTCACCATCACCTGGCGGATGATGGGATCCGCCAATATATCGTTCAGCGTGGGGTCTCGGAAGTCCAGCATGACGCACTCCATTTTTCATTCCTGTGCGCAGCATAGAGTCTCTCGATGACGGGGAAATGTCACCATCATGGCCATTTTGTGAGCCTTCAAACTGTGCCGATTTGCCAGGTGATGGGAAAGGATCTGGCGCCGCGCCGACACGCGGCGGCGCTCGATCCGGTTCTTGCCAAAATAAGAGGCAGGCCCAGCCGTTGGGCCCTGGCGCACTCACGCTGAAGGAAAAGCCGTGCGCCAAGCCGCGGTGTCATCAAGCGTTGGACGAGACCCATGGAACGCAAAGGCCGGTGTAGCTCGCGTGCTCGCACTGATGGGCCTTGACAAGATACAAGCGACAAATTGCTTGGACCCGCGCTAAACTGCAGCGACGGCCACGCCTCGGCTCGGCCGGATTTATGCGCAGTTTGCCCCATGAAAGTCCCTGTGCCGCAGGGCAGATTTGCGCCACCTCTTCATAACAAGGAGCAGACCCATGACAAATGCAAATGCGACTTCGCAAGCGTCGACGATCGACCTGAAGCTTGAAGTTGTCGTCATCCCTGTTGCGGACGTCGATCGCGCCAAGCAGTTTTACGCTGGCCTCGGGTGGCGACTTGACGCCGACTTCGTCAGGAGCGACGGATCGCGCGCCGTACAATTCACGCCTCCAGGCTCGCCGTGTTCGATCCACCTCGGCACCGCACCGGGGCTTTTCCTCGTGGCGTCCGACATCGAGGTGGCACGCGCGGCGCTCGCCGAACGTGGGATCGACGTCAGTGACGTCTTTCATCGCGGTGACGGGCCAGAGCGTGTCAGCGGTCCGGATCCACAGCGGCGCAGCTATTCGTCTTTCGCCTCCTTCAGCGATCCTGACGGCAACGGCTGGCTCGTGCAGGAAGTAACCGCGCGGCTACCAGGACGGGTAGACACGGACAGAACGACATTCAATTCTTCGGCCGAGCTTGCTGCAGCGCTCCGCCGCGCTGCCGAAGCGCACGGCGAGCACGAGAAGCGGACAGGCGGTCAGCACGATGAGAACTGGCCCGACTGGTATGCCGACTATGTCGTTCGCGAGCAGGCTGGCAAGGAATTGCCCCTATAGCCACCGGTCCTGACGACGTGCCTAATGCGGTCCCAAGACCCTGACCGCGTCGCCGCGCGGCCCCAGCTGGACAAGGCATCGACGACGGCGCTTCTCTCGACCCGCAGCGAGCACCTGGCTGAGGTTTGCAAGTACGTCTGGTCCGCGCGCCGACGATTGAACGTCATGCAAGGCTTACCCGCGACGGGCGCCGGGCGGCTGAGGGCGGGCCTGGCGTTGTCCATGAAATCCGCACTAAAGGTGCCCTGCCCAACAGGCCGGGCGCACTTTCAGCCTCGCTCCCCGGAACCAACCCGCGCCCGGATCGTTGCTCAGATTCACGTGTGAGGGCTGGATAAAATGGACGAGACAATCCCTACCAATGATGAAGCAGCTTCAGCCGGGGGCCAAAAGAGGCCAGAAACGCGAAAGACAACTCCCCGCAAAGGAGCCCAAAAGACGCGATCACCTGTGCGCAAACAGGCGCGCGAAAAACCCGCCGGCATCTCCGAGCGGGGCGCAACGATGACCGCAAGAACCGCGCGAGCCCTGGGTCAGCAGCCAAAGGCGATTTCGATGCTGGCAGAGCGCCTGCCCCCAAGAACGGCATCTACGCTTGGCGTGGTCGGCGTTCTCGCATTTCTTCTCGGGGTGCTGGTCGGACGCTTGACAACAGAGGATATTCGCCGCCGATGGCATTGATAGCAGCCGACAACCCGAACACCGGCTGGCGGATAGCGCCTGAACCCAAGCCTGTTTGACCGATCAAGGAG